>JAEKMB010000309.1 GCA_019508105.1 Alphaproteobacteria bacterium | reverse complement strand
GGTGAGCGCGCGGTGGCCGCAGTAATAGATCACCGAGGGCACGCGCAAATCATCCAGCAGGCAGACGGGCACGCCGCGCGCGGCGCACACCGCCAGCAACTGTTTCTTGGTGGAGGCCATGGCGGACGCCGACACGCCAAGCGCGCTGGCGGCCTTCAGGACCGCTCCCACCTCCTGGCTTTTACCCAGCACCAGAAGCGCTTCGGCCTTGGTCGCAAGGCCCCAATAATCCTTTGAATCCGCCACTTCTTCCAGGGTCTGGCGCGCCAAACCTTCCGCCGTTGCTTGTTCCCCGGCCAGCAGGAACAAGGTCGCGGCATTGATCAGCGGATAGTAACCGCCAAAGCGGCGATAGACCGTTTCATAGGCATCCGCCGCTTGGATCAGCGCCTCGCGGCGCGCGTCGGCGGGCGCTTCCAGGGCGATGTCCTTGAGACAGCGTGCCTCGAGAGCGGCAATGTCGCGCGCCATGTCGGGCGGCAAGAGCTCCAGCGGCGCATCCGCCAGCCGCTCGCGGAAACGCTCCAGCCCCAGGCGCGCCGCGCCGGCGCGCGCCAGCGCCAGCACCAGGAGATAGTCGCGTTCGGTCCGCTGCCGCGGATCGGGATGGTCCGGGGCATGACGGAGCAGGTCGATGGCGGTCAGAAAATCCCCCGCCCCCAGCGCTGCCTTGGCGCGGGCGACGTCATTGGGAAAGCGCCGGTCCAGCAGAGCGCCCACTACATCGGCGATCGCCTCGTCGCTGGCCGGTATGATCCCCTCCTTGCGATGCAAAAGCGGCTGGCCTGGCATAGCCGGATCGATCACCAGCAGCGGCAGGCCCAGCGCAATGGCGTCGCGCGCGGTCTTGCCGGTCTGGGACTCCCAGCGGTCGGCCGACAGGATCGCCAGCACGATGTCGCTTTTGCGGATGATGGTATCGGCGCAAGTCAGAAAGGCGCGGTTGCGCCTGTCTTCGCCCGCCAGATCGCCCGCCAGCTCCTCGACGCCAAGCTCCTGACGAGCCTTGTCCAGCAGTGCGCGGAAGGCGGCGATTTCCTGGTCGAAATCACCCAGATTGAAGGTCTTTTCGTAATCGGCCTGGGCCGCCGGCAGAACGGCCTGCAGGCGGTAGCCCTGTTCCAGCCCCGCGCCGGCAATCAGCTGGTCGGCGCCCTGCGCCAGAGGCGATATCACCGCCAGTTCAAGGCCTTCGTGGCGCGCACCGCCCCGAGCGATGGCGGCCAGGATATGACTGGCCGAACGCGATACCTCGCCGCGTGTCTTGACCGAGATAACGCGGTGGCCGATGGCACCGACGCGCAGGATATTGGAAGTCTGGGCCAACAGGACCTCACAAGGGATGCTGCCCTATAGCAGAAAGCAGTGGGCAGGGGACGCGCGGATCGCATGGCGGGAGCCCTGCCTGTCACAAGTCTTTGCCAAGGTCGAGCTCCAAAACGCTTAAAAATCAAGCACAAGCAGGCCGTTTCGGGGTGCTTTCGTTGACTCTCCCAAGGCCGCGGGATTTACTCTTTTTGGGGTTTTGGGGAACTCCTCGGAAAAACAGGCTCTCGTGCGCATCGGCGCGGGAAAATCTGACACCGGGGGGCGTAGATGATGACACAGATATTCCTGTCGTATGCCCGCGACGACGATCTGTTGCCGCCCAATCTGCCGCCGGGCAAACAGGCCTCCGGCTTCGTCACCGCCCTGCACAACCAACTCCTCTATGAATTCCGCAACCTGGGCGGCGAACGCCCGGAATTGTGGCGCGACGTTCACGGCATCGATCGCGGCGATCAGTTCGCCAACGTCATCGAGACCCAGATCGAGCAGTCCGATCTGCTCCTGGTGGTGCTGTCGCTGAACTGGATCAAGCGCGAATGGTGTCTGCGCGAATTGCAGGCTTTCGAGAAGCGCTGGGGCGCCGAAGCCCGCCAGCGCATCGTGATTCTTTCCAAGCGCGCGGTGCCGTTGGAGCTGCGCCCGCCGCTACTGCAGGGCCAGGAAGGCTATGACTTTTTCTTTCTGGAACCCCGCGCGCAAGCCGGCCAGGAACAGCAATATTTCGATCGCGGCGTGGTGATAGACGACCGCTACTACGACCAAGTCACCAATCTCGCCCGCTATCTCTCCTGCTTCAATGACCGGCGCAGCCGGGTGCGCACCGCGCCCGCGGCGGCAAAGCCCGCGCCGACCGCTCATGCCCGCACGGTGTTCGTCGCCAAGCCCGCCGCCGACATGCGCGCCGCCTATGCCCGCGTCGTGGAGGAGCTGGAGGGGCGCAATTTCATCGTCACCCCAGGCGCGCATGAGGAGATCCCGCACGATGGCGGCGCCGCCGGGATGATAGATGCCAGCCTGGCCCGCGCCGAGCTGGCGGTCCATCTGCTGGGTGAAAAGGCCGGCTATACGCCCGAGGATGAAGAGCCGATCGCCAAACTGCAGCTGGCGCGCGCCGGGCAAAGAACCCAAAAGCCCCATAGCGACGAGACACGGGCGCCCTTTCATCGCGTGATCTGGGCACCCCGGATATTAACCGAGGCCGGCAGCGGCGAAGAACGCGATTCCACCGCCGTGCTGGCCAGATTCGACCAGCACCTTCCCACCGACAAGATCGTGGGCGAAAATCTCAGCAAGTTCGTGGATTTTATGATCCAGCGGCTGGACGACATGGTCATCATGCATGCGGCGCCTTCGGCGGAGATGCCGGCCGAGGATGGCGAGCGCGCCGTCTATGTCTATCACCGCCCCGAAGACCAGGACCATGCGCTGGAACTGGCCAAGCTGCTGCAATCGGAAAATCTGGAACCGCGCCTGCCGGCACTGGAAGGCGATCCCGCCGAACTGGCGGCGCTGCATCGCCAGGAATTGCAGAATTGTGCCTCGGTGGTGCTGTGCTGGGCCAATACCTCGGAGGTGTGGGTGAAGGCCACATCGCGCGAACTGGCCAAGTGGCGCGACCTGGGCCGGACGGAAAAATTCGCCTGCCGCGCCGTGGTAGCCCTGCCCCCTCCGGGCCAGCGCAAGCTGGTGCTGAGCAATTTCCCGCCCCGCAACGAGATCGACGTGGTGCTGGATCTCACACAGGCCGACACCATTGACCGAAGCACGCTGGATCCGGTTGTCCAGGCGTCGCGCGCGTCCCAATGATCCAGGAAAAGCAGCCCGGCCTTTCCGCCGAAAGGCCGTTCGTGGGCTTGAGGCCCTACGGCTTTTCCGACCACGCCTATTTCTTCGGCCGCGAGGACCAGGTCTATTCGCTGTTCCGCCTGCTCGATCGCGGCCGCTTTATCGCGGTGGTAGGGTCTTCGGGCAGCGGCAAATCCTCGCTGGTGCGCGCCGGGCTTTTGCCCATCCTGGAGCAGGAAAGCGCCGGCCATGGCGGGCGGCAGTGGCACTGGATTGAAATGCGCCCGGGCGACGCGCCCTTGGACAATCTGGCGCATGAAGTCGCCAAGCTCGCCCATGAGCAAGGCCCTGATGCGGATGCTATGACGGAAGTGCGCAAGGGCCGCATCGCCAGCGCCCTGCGCCGGTCCTCCTTCGGCCTGGGCAAGGTGCTGTCCGAGATCAAGGCGCTGGAAGGCCAAACCGTTATGCTGGTGGTGGACCAGTTCGAGGAATTGTTCCGCTTCGCCCATGCCGGCGCCGATGCCCTGGACAATGCCAAATGGCGCGAGGAAGCCGTGCATTTCGTCCAGACCCTGCTGGAGGCCACCCGCGAACGCGCCGTGGCAGTCCATGTTCTGATTACCATGCGGTCCGACTTCATCGGCGACTGCGCTCAGTTCTATGGCCTGCCCGAGGCGGTCAGCGCCACCCAGTTCCTGGTGCCCTCCACCACCCGCGACCAGCGCGAACAGATCATCACTGCGCCGGTGGCCAAGGCCGGCGCCACCATCGATCCCCTGCTGGTGGAACAGCTGCTCAACGATGTCAGCGACGAACTCGACCAGTTGCCGGTGCTGCAGCATTGCCTGATGCGCCTTTGGGAAGCCGCCCGCGCCGATGCAAAAAACCAAAGGCCGCATCTGACGACGGCGCATTACGACGGGATCGGCCGCGCCCAGGGCGCGCTGTCCCAGCATGCGGAGGAAATTTTTGCCGGCCTTGAAGCCCGGGCGCTGGCGGTGGAGCAGATGTTCCGCGCCATTGCGGAAATCGATAATGACGGACGGGTGATCCGGCGCGCCCTGCCCTTCCACAGCCTGCGCGCGGAAACCGGCATAAACGATACGGACCTGCGCCAGGTCTGCGACCGTTTCCGTGCCGATGACTGCTCCTTCCTGGTGCCGCCGCCATCGGCGGTACCCCGGCTCGAGGACAATATACCGGTCGATGTCGGCCATGAAGCGCTGCTCAGGCGCTGGCCGCGCATCGGCGCCCGCGCGGGTGCCGGGCTGGACAGTGCCCAGCAAGACGGATGGCTGGTCGAGGAAGACCGCGACGGGCGGAAGTACCGCGCCCTTCTGGCGCTGGTAGAGGGGCGCCGCGGACAGGGGCGCGTCACCCTGCCGGTCGCCCAGGTCGAAGAATGGATGGCATGGTGGAACGAACGGCCGCGCACCGAGGCCTGGGCCGACCGTTATGGCGGCAATTTCGCCCGCATCCAGCGGCTCCTGTCCGACAGCGTGGCGGCCTTGGCCGAGGAAAATGCCCGCGCCGCGCGCCAGAAGAAATTCGACCGTTTCTTCCGTGTCGCCGCAGCCGGCGCCCTGGTGCTGATCCTGGGCCTGGCGGTGGAAGCGGTCCGGCAATGGCAACGGGCGGCCGAACTGGAAGCGGTTTCGACCCAGCAGGGCCAGATGATGGTGAGTCAGATGACGCGGGTGCTCTACAGCGCCTTCGAGAATTTCCGCCTGATCCCGCATTCCCAGAACGCCGTGTCCGGTCTTGTACAGTCCACCCAGGATTTCGAAAAACAATACAGGCGCTGGGCGGGCACGCACTCCGGTAAACACAATGTCAGCACCAGCCTGGACAGAACCTTGAAGATCATCAAAGCTGATCTTTACCTGATGCCGGGCCTGCCATCGCGCTCCGTCCGCGAGTTGGACGAGATCGAGCCGCAGCTGGCGTCCATTCCGGACGCCGATCCCAGCAAGCTGCTGATCCTGGCGGAATTTCATTTCCATCGCGGTACGGCAGAACGCTATGACGACCTGTTCGACCGGGCACGGGATGATTACAACAAATGCATCGAACTGGCGCGCCGCATCATTGCCGGCGACAAGGCGGGCGAGACGGATTTTGCCGTGGTCGCGGAAGCCAAGGCCTTGCTGGCGCGCTCCTTGCGGATACGCGTGGAGGTGGATACCTCCGCCCATATCGTGACCCGCGCGGACTCGGATCTGCGCAACGCCGTGGCCGATAACGCCGCCTATAGCGAAGTCTTCAAGGGCGTGACAGGCATAAAGGCCAGCCGCGCCGGCTGCGGCGATCTCAGCAACATCGGCACCAACTTGTCGGAAAAATGGATCCATAACGGCCTGATGGAGATTGAACAGGGCCGCTACGCCCAGGCGGTGACCGACTATGCCCGCTATGTCGAAATGATGAATCTGCAGAAGAACTGCAACACGGGCGACCAGATGTTTTCCAATCTTGTGCTGGCGACCGGTCGCGTGGGCTATGCCAAGGCGCTGATGGGTGCCGGCCAGCTGGACGCCGCCGCCGCCCAGTTGGACATGGCGGACGATTATTACGAAACCGAACTGAAACCCGGCGACAAGCAGAACGCCTTCGCGCTTCATTCCGACGACCAGCTTCACCTGACGCGCGGCGAGCTTGCCCTGAAGCGGAAGAATCCATCCCAGGCCAGGGCGGCGTTTCAGGCAGCGCTCTCGGCTGCCAGTCAACTGACCGCGCGCGATCCCGACAATGCGCGGGAATGGGACGATACCTACCTGGCACGCGACGGCATGGCCCGCGCCGCCGCGTTGGAAGGCGACAAGGCCCTGATGGCGCAGGAGCAGCAGCTGGCCGCACAGGCCCTGGCCCGCGCCAACCGTCAGCGTGCCGAAGGTGAAAAGCGGCGCGTCCTGGCCGCCAAGCCAATATGAAGTTCAACCACACAACCAGCGAGGAAAGACTGATGTCCAAAGAACATGTTGACCTGGACGGCTTTATCAAGGGCGTCGAGCGCCGCAATCCCGGGCAGCCGGAATTTGTCCAGGCGGTGCACGAAGCCGCGCACGACATCTTCGATTTCATCCAGGGCAAGCCGGTCTATCATGAGTACCAGATCCTGCGCCGCATCGCCGAACCCGACCGGGTGATCTCGTTCCGCGTCTGCTGGGAAGACGACAAGAACAATATCCGCGTGCAGCGCGGCTGGCGGGTGCAGAACAACAATTCAATCGGGCCGTACAAGGGCGGCATCCGCTTCCACCCCTCCGTCACCGAAAGCGTGCGCGATATCGGTGTGGGCGGGCGCGAGATCGGCTACATGTTCGGCCAGTACAAGCGCATCACCAACGAGTTTACCGGCGTGCTCACCGGCAAGGGCCTGGAATATGGCGGCAGCCTGATCCGCACCGAAGCCACCGGTTATGGCGCGGTCTACTTCCTGCAAAACATGCTGGAAGCCAATAAGAACAGCGTGGCGGGCAAGACCGCGGTCATCTCCGGCTCCGGCAACGTCGCTACCCACGCCGCCGAGAAGATCGTGCAGCTGGGCGGCAAGGTGCTGACCTTGTCGGACTCCGAAGGCTTCATCCATGACCCGGATGGCATCACCCAGGAAAAGATCGACTGGGTGAAGGTACTGAAGACCAAGCGCCGCGGCCGCATGTCCGAATATGTCAAGGAGTTCAAGGGCGCCAGCTTCACCGGCGGCGGGGCGCGGCCCTGGGGCGTCAAGTGCGATGTCGCCCTGCCTTGCGCCACCCAGAACGAGCTGAACGGCGCCGACGCCGAAACCCTGGTCAAGAATGGCTGCATCGCGGTGTCGGAAGGCGCCAACATGCCGACCGACCTGGCCGGCATCGCCGCCTTCAAGAAGTCCCGCATCCTCTATGCACCGGGCAAGGCTGCCAATGCCGGCGGCGTTGCTGTGTCGGGCCTGGAAATGGCCCAGAATTCGGGCCGCCGCTCCTGGAAGGCAGAAGAACTCCAGCAGCTCTTGAAGGACATCATGCAGGGCATCCATTCACGCTGCCTGGAATATGGCAAGGAAAAGGACGGCCATGTTGATTATGTCCGCGGCGCCAACATCGCCGGCTTCAAGAAAGTCGCCGATGCTATGCTGGCCTATGGCGTCGTCTGACGATTGATACGGCAGGCCGGGCGACCGGCCTGCCGCTTTTCTTCCAACGCTTCCCAACGAGGACCCAATGACCAAGGCTTCTGATCTGTTTATTTCGTGCCTGGAAGAGGAAGGCGTTGAATATGTCTTCGGCGTGCCCGGCGAGGAAAATCTCGACTTCCTGGACAGCCTGTCGCGTTCCACCAAGATCAAGCTGATCCTGACGCGGCATGAACAGGGTGCCGGCTTCATGGCCGCAACCTATGGCCGCCACACCGGCAAGGCCGGCGTCAGCCTGGCGACCCTGGGACCGGGCGCCACCAACCTGGTTACCGCCGGCGCCTATGCCCAGCTGGGCGGCATGCCGATGATGATGATCACCGGCCAGAAACCCATCAAGAGTTCCAAGCAGGGCCGCTTCCAGATCCTGGACATCGTGGACATGATGCGTCCGCTCACAAAGTTCACCCACCAGATGGCGAGCGCCGACAATATTCCCAGCCGCGTGCGCGAAGCCTTCCGTCTGGCGCAGGAAGAAAAGCCCGGGGCAGTCCATATCGAATTCCCGGAGGACGTGGCCGACGAAAAAACCGATTCGGTGCCGCTGAAGGCCCCCCATATCCGCCGCCCCGCCGCCGACGAGAAATCCATCCGCGCCGCGGTGGCCCGGATCGAACGCGCCAAGTCGCCGCTGCTGGTGATCGGCGCCGGCGCCAACCGCACCCAGACCAGCCGCATGCTGACCCAGTTGGTGGAAAAGACCGGCATTCCCTTTGTCACCACCCAGCTCGGCAAGGGCGTGGTGGACGAACGCAACCCCAAATTCGTCGGCTGCGCGGCCTTGTCGTCCGGCGATTTCGTGCATGCTGCCGTGGCCGCCGCCGACGTGATTATCAATGTCGGCCATGATGTGATCGAAAAGCCGCCCTTCTTCATGCGGACCGGCGGCACCGAGGTCATTCATGTCAGTTTCCGTTCGGCGGAAGTGGACCCGGTCTATTTCCCCCAGATCGAGGTGATCGGCGACATCGCCAACGCCATCTGGCAGATCAAGGAACACATCATGCCCCAGCCGGCCTGGGACTTCGCCAAGATGCTGAAGGCCCGCGAGGCGGAAGTGGCGCATACCGGAACCATGACGGGCGATCAGCGCTGCCCGATTTATCCGCCTTATGCGGTGGAGCAAATCCGCGCCATCATGCCGTCCAACGGCATCATCTGCCTGGACAATGGCGTCTATAAAATCTGGTTCGCGCGCAATTACCGCGCCCATATGCCCAACACCGTGCTGCTCGACAATGCGCTGGCGACCATGGGCGCCGGCCTGCCTTCGGCCATGGCCTCGGCGATGGTCTATCCCGACCGCAAAGTGATGGCGATCTGCGGCGATGGCGGCTTCATGATGAACAGCCAGGAGATGGAGACCGCGGTGCGGCTGAAGCTCAACATCACCGTGCTGATCCTCAACGACAACAGCTACGGCATGATCCGCTGGAAGCAGGCCAATATGGGCTTCAAGGATTGGGGCCTGACCTACGGCAATCCGGACTTCGTGAAATATGCCGAGGCTTATGGCGCCAAGGGCCACCGCGTCACCAGCGCCAAGCAGCTTCCGGAACTGCTCAAGTCCTGCCTGGATACGCCGGGTGTGCATCTGGTGGATTGCCCGATCGACTATTCGGACAATGACCGGATCCTGAACAAGGAAATCCGCAAGCTCAGCGCGGCGGTGTGAGGACGACATGCCGGACGCAAAACAGGGCTTGAAGGACTCCTATCCCTATTATCTGGCGAATGAAGCCAAATCCCCCAACCAGGATTTGGAAGTCACCGACAAATATACCGGGAAAGTAGCGACCCGCGTCGCCATGGCGGACGCTGCCGCCATCGATGCGGGCATTGCCGCTTGCGTCAAAGCGGCCGAGCCGATGGCGCGAATGGCAGCCTATGAGCGCCAGGATGTGCTGATGCATTGCGTCAAGCGCTTCCAGGAACGTTTCGAGGAACTGGCCTATGCCCTGTGCATCGAGGCCGGCAAGCCGATCAAGGACTCCCGGGGCGAAGTCAGCCGGTTGATCGACACCTTCCGCATCGCCGCGGAAGAATCGGTGCGCATCCTGGGCGAGGTCCAGCCGCTGGACATTGCCCCGCGCGCCAAGGGCTATCTGGGTATCTGGAAGCGGGTGCCGATCGGCCCCTGTTCTTTTGTCTCGCCGTTCAACTTTCCGCTGAACCTGGCGGCGCACAAGATCGCGCCGGCCCTGGCGGTGGGTTGCCCGTTTGTGATGAAGCCCGCCTCGCGCACCCCGCTGGGC
>JAEKMB010000308.1 GCA_019508105.1 Alphaproteobacteria bacterium | reverse complement strand
CACGCACCGCCCGAGATTCCCACCCGGTCAGTCCGCCGTGGCGGTGATGACATGCCCCGACCCGGAAACATTCACATCCAGCTTGGGCGGCGAGGCCGGCATGCGCACCGTGGCGGAGCCGGAAATGCGCACATGGGCTTCGTCACGCGGCGCGATCACGGCCCGGCCGCTGCCGGACATGATGACATTGGCCGTGGAAGAGGCGATATCGGCGAAACGCCCGGAGCCCGACATGTTCAGATCCAGTGTGTCGGCCCGGCCTTTGCCGTCAATCCCGCCACTGCCGGAAATCCTGGCTTTCAGGTTCTTGGCCTGCAATCCGGCGAAGCTGATATGGCCCGAGCCGGAGACCTGGAGATCCGCCTCACCCTTCACCACCGCGTCCAGCTCCACCGCACCGCTGCCGCTGACATTGATCGCCAGCGAATCGCGCTGCAGCTTGCCCAGTTGCATCCTGGCGCTGCCCGACACCTGGAATGCATTCAGCGCCACGCCGGTGACGGTGATGTCCAGTCTCTCATGGTTCCAGGCATGGTCCCAGAAAAAGTCGCCATCATTGTCCATCACGATATCGCCATCGCCGAACCGGACCCGGCGCAGCATCTCATCCGGGCCGGTGATCACCACCCGCGGCGCGCCCTGCTCGCTGTAATGCACGGTGGCCGGCACGCCCACGCCCAGATGCTTGCCGCCGTCCCAGGCCCATTACATCCGGCCCGGTTGGGTGACCGCAGGCTCGCGGTAATCGTGACCCCATAGCCGCGCCGCCGACGCGGGGACAGTGAAGGCTATAAGAGAAACAATGCAGGCCAGCCTGGCCAAAAATGTCCTGGTCATGGTGATCGCTCCTTGAGGTCTCGCGCATTCGCAAATTCGGTATAGACAAGAGTACCATGCTATGCAAGGTATAATGCGATACACGGAACAAAGTATTGCAAGGATTGCCGATGTTTTCCCCTAAAACCCTTGGTTTCTGCGGATTTTTGGCTATGGCTGGGCTGGCCCCAGCGTTGGCCCAGCCGAACCAGGGCCTTTCCAGCTACCCGGCCAGCTTCTTCGCCGATTCCCGCCCCAACACCGCCTACGACATGGTTTCGCGCCTGCCCGGCTTCACTCTGGATACCGGCCAGACGGCGCGGGGCTTTGCCGGCACCGCCGGCAACATCCTGGTCAATGGCAGCCGCCCCACCGCAAAAACCGACGATGTGAACAGCATCCTGTCGCGCATTCCCGCCGCCAGTGTGGAGCGCATCGACGTGATCCGTGGCGGCGCGCCGGGGATCGACATGCAGGGCCAGAGCGTGGTCGCCAATATCGTGGTGAAAGCCGATGCCGGGGCCCAGACCATCCTGACCGCCGGCACCAACTGGATCGAGGATGGCGAATGGGTGCCCAGCGCCGGCATCGAATATCACGGCCAATCGGGCGATCTGCGCTATGAAGCCAGCCTGGCGCGCACCGCCAACAATTGGGACGATTCCCCAGGCTATGGCCGGCGCATTCTCACACCGGCCGGCGGTGTGCCGCAGATCGACGTGGCCAAGAGCTACGGCATCATGCAATTGGGCTGGAGCGCCCATGGCGGATTGATCGCGCCCTTGTTGGGTGGAGAGTGGAACAACAACCTTACCCTGCAGACCAACGATGTTTCTTATGGCATCGCCTATTTCGGCTATGGCGGCTCGCGCTTTGATTCCACCATCCGCAAGCGCAACGGAGAATTCGGCAGCCATTGGCAAAAAACCATGGGCGACTTCAATCTGGAGACGCTAGTGCTGCAGCGGCTGGGCAAGGAAGCCGACAGCAACACCAGCCTGCAGACCAGCGGCAATGCGATTTTCCGCAAGAACAGCTCCACCGGTGAGAGCATCGGCCGCCTGACCCTGCGCTACGCCGCTTCCCCGGAGCTGAATTTCGAGGCCGGGGGCGAAGGCGCCTACAATTTCCTCAACGGCCGCTCCAGCTTCCTGTCCAATGGCACAGCCGTGAAGCTGCCCAACGCCAATGTCTCGGTGGACGAAAAGCGCGCCGAGGGTTTTGTCCAGGGCACATGGAAGTTCGCGCCGCAATGGTCCCTGGAAGGCGGTATGCGCTTTGAAATTTCCCAGATCGGCGAAACCGGTGATACGGTCAAGACGCGGAACTTCTTCTATGTGAAGCCCCGCTTGCTTTTGGCTTGGGCGCCGGATGAAGACACCCAGCTGCGCCTGCGGGTGGAAAAGAAGCTGGGCCAGCTCAACTTCAACGATTTCGTCGCCAGCTCGGGCCTGTCCAGCTTCGGCGTGGCGGCGGGCAATGCCGACCTGCGGCCCGACCAGCGCTGGCAGATCGAAGCCAGCGCCGAGCGGCATTTCTGGGGCAAGGGGGCGCTGGTCCTCACCCTGCTGCATGAGGACATCACCGACCTGGTGGATTATATCCCGGTAGGCGGCGGGCTGGACGCGCCGGGCAATGTGCCCCATGCCATCAGCGATCGCGTCAGCCTGGGCGGCATCGTGCCGCTGGATTTCCTGGGCCTGCATAATGGCCTGCTCAAGCCCACCATTTACTGGGAAAACAGCAGCCTGGCCGATCCGGTCACCGGCATGACCCGCCGCATCTCCAACCAGCGCGACCGCCGCCTGTTTGTGGAAATCGACCAGGATATAGACAAGTGGGATTCGACATGGGCCTTCGGCATGGGTGCATCCATGAGTAACACCAGCTGGCGCATCTCCCAGATCAACCTGATTGCGATCCACAATCCGTATGACTACGCCTCATGGACCTGGCATCCCAAGCCCGATCTCAGCCTGAAATTCGAAGTGGACAACATCGTGCCTTATCGTTTCGGGAACGAGCAGATCAACTATGCCGGCCCACGCAACCTCGACAGGCTGGCCTCGATTCAGGACGTCGCCATCCGCACCCGGCCGCGGGTGTTCGTGCAACTGCGAAAGACTTTTTGAGCGGCATCGGCTATAGGAGCCAATGCCGAATTTCTGCGCCAATCTGACATGGCTGTTCCAGGAACATGAATTCCTGGACCGTTTCGCCGCCGCCGCCGATGCCGGCTTCACCGCGGTGGAATATCTGTTTCCCTATGACTATAGCGCCGATGATATCGCCGCGCGGCTCGTCCGGCACAAGCTGAAGGCGGTACTGCTCAACGTGGCGCCGGGCGATGTGGCCGCGGGCGAACGGGGGCTTTCCGCGCTGCCGGATCGGAAGGACGATTTCCGCAAGGCAGTGAAGGCCGCCCGCCTCTATGCCGACACGGCTGGATGCACCCGGGTGCATCTGATGGCCTCTATCGCATCAGGGCCGGAGGCGCTGGCAACCTATAAAGACTCCATCCGATACACCTGCGAAGCCCTGCACGACCTGACGGTGCTGCTGGAGCCGATCAACAACCGCGATATTCCTGGTTACCTGTTGAACGATTTCAACCTGGCCGAGCAGATCATTACCGAACTGAAGCTGCCCAACCTTCGCTTCCAGTTCGACATCTATCACCGCCAAATCCTCCATGGCGATGTGATCCGCGGGCTGGAAAGGCTCATGCCGATCATCGACCATATGCAGATCGCATCCGTGCCGGGGCGCAATGAACCCACCACCGGCGAACTGGACGATGCATTGGTCCTCAAGACCATCGATGCCATGGGCTATAGCGGTTATATCGGCTGTGAATACAAGCCCGCCACCACCACGCTCGAAGGCCTGTCCTGGATGAAGTCCTTTATCGGCCAGGCAGCAAAGGCAGCGGTTCCACTTTCCCCACAATGAACAGGTAGGACAGCGCGCCCACCACACAGAGCCCGCCCGCCACCGCCAGCGGGATCAGAAACGATCCCTTGGTGAGCACCAGCATCACGCCGGTAAAGGTGGTGATCAGGATGCCCGCCAGATTACCGGCGAAGTTCTGGATGCCGCCGATGGAGGCGACATGGTCTTTGGTCGGGGCGATCTCGCTGGCCACCGTCCAGACATTGGCGCCGGTAAAGGATAAGGCGGCATAGGCCAGGCTGAACAGCGCCAGGCACGCCAGAGTGCTGTCCACAAAGGCCGACAGGCCGATAGAGGACGCCACCATCATGCCACCGACCAGACAGGTCTTGCGCGCCTTGGTGGGGCTCCAGCCCGCCCTAAGCAGCCGGTCGGAAACATAGCCGCCCAGCCAGTTGCCCAGGATCGCCATCAAAGCCGGCACCATCCCCAAGGTCCCCAGCGAGGCCAGCGAGAAACCGCGGGCCTGCAACAGATAAGAGGGAAACCAGGTGATGAAGAAATAGATCGCGAAATTCAGGCAGAACAGCCCGATCATCAGCCCCCAGATGGAGCGATAGCGGAACAGGTCTGCCCAGGAAATCTTCGCGGCCGGCGCTGCCGGCATGCCGCGCTGGGCCAGTAGCGCATCCACTTGGGCCGGCGCGATGGCGCGGTATTTTTCCGGATCGCGATAGATGAACCACCAGGCCAACACCCAGACGATGCCCAGCAGGCCGGTGGCGGCAAAGGCGCCGCGCCAGCCCACCGCCACGATCAGGGCGGTAACCAGCGGCAGCGACAGCGCCGAGCCGGTGGTGGAGCCGCTGTTGAAGATGCCGCAGGCCATGCCGCGTTCGCTGCGCGGAAACCAATTGAAGGCGACGCGGGTGAAGGACGGCAGCGAGAAAGCCTCACCCACTCCCAGCCGGTCGATGAACCAGCCCGCGGGAAGCTGCATCACCGCATAGGTCCAGAAAAAGGCGCTGAGCACCAAGCCCATCTCGGCGGCATTGATGCCCAGCTCGGCGCGGATGGTGGGGGCGGCAATCGCCAGGTTGGCGCGGTCGATATAGCTGATCGCATTGGCCAGAAAGCACATGGCGATCATCAGCCAGCGTATCTTCGGCATCTCTCCCCCGATATTCTTATTGTTATGACTTGTTGATGGCCCGGCCTATGGCTGGGGCGGCACGAACTTCGCTATCGCCTCCCACAGGCCGTTGAGATAAACGGCGCCCAGCGCCCGATCATACAGGCCATAGCCGGGCTTGCCGCTCTCGCCCCAGATCATGCGGCCATGGTCGGGCCGCGCATAACCTTCATAGCCGATATCGTGATAGGCCTTGACGATCGCGGCCATATCCAGCGAGCCGCAGTCGGATTTGTGCGCCGTCTCCTCGAAATCGCCGGCTTCATTGACCTTGACGTTGCGCAAATGCGCAAAATGGATGCGGCCCTTGGCGCCGAACTCGCGCACCAGCGCCTCGACATTGTTCTTGGGGCCGGCGCCCAGCGAACCGGAACACAAAGTGAGGCCGTTGGCGGGGCTATCGACGATGGCCAGCAGCCGGGCCAGATCGTCGCGGTTCTTGACGATGCGCGGCAGGCCGAAAATGGGACGCGGCGGATCGTCGGGATGGCAGGCCATCTTGATGCCGCTTTCCTCGGCCACCGGCACGATGGCTTTGAGGAAATAGGACAGATGCTCCCACATCTTCTCTTCCCCGACATCGGCATATTCCGCCAGCAGGCTTTTCAGTTCATCGCGCTTGTAGCTCTGGTCCCAACCCGGCAGCGCAATCCCCTGACTGACATCGATCGCGTCCACTTCCGCGGTGCTGAAGGTCAGGGTGGTGGAGCCGTCCGGCAGCACCTTGGCCAGGGAGGTGCGGGTCCAGTCGAACACCGGCATGAAATTGTAGCAGATCACCTTGATGCCGCACTGGCCCAGGTTGCGGATGGTCTGCTGGTAATTGGCGATCAGCCGGTCGCGGCCGGGCTTGCCCAGCTTGATGTCTTCATGCACCGGCACGGATTCGATCACGTCCAGGGCGAACCCTTGCGCTTCCACCTTGGCCTTGAGCGCCTGGATCTTGTCCAGCGGCCAGATCTCGCCCACCGGCACGTCATAAATGGCCGAGACGATGCCGTGCATACCCGGAATCTGGCGGATATATTGCAGGGAAACCGGGTCGCTGTCGCCGAACCAGCGGAAGGACATTTTCACGCCAAAACTCCATTGTCGGGGATGGGCTTAATGCCGCTCCTTTGCCGGGGGCTACCCTTCAATAATTTGCGCCGCCAGACCAGCCCTTTCAGGGCCGCCAAAAGCCCGGTTCCTTCGGTCTTGCTCCGTCCGCAAGGCTGGATGAAACTGGCGTCCGGATGACCTCAGAAAGCAGACCATGACCGCTGCGCTCTCACTCCTCCGCTGCGGCGCCCTTCTTGGCGCTCTGGCTTGCCTGCCCGCCCAGGCGGAAATGCTGCAATTCCCCACCCCGGAGGGCATGAAGTCCTGGCCCAAGCTGGAGACCATCGCCGACTGGCACCAGGACCAGGAGGCCAGCATGAAGCTGGCGGCCAATGTCATCATTCCCGATGGGGTGGACCCGGCCACCGCCGAGATGAAGATCGAGGCTCGGGGCTTTGCCCGCAATGGCCGGAGCCTCGCGGAGTTCATTGCCGGCGATCAGGCTGCTAATCCCGGCGCTATGGCACAAAAACAGGCCGATATCTATGATCGCGACAAGC
>JAEKMB010000206.1 GCA_019508105.1 Alphaproteobacteria bacterium | reverse complement strand
ACGGTGTTGCCCTGATCGACGGCGTAGCCGACGAGGGAATTCTCCGGCTGCAGGTCGAGGATGTAGTACTTGTTAATGCAGGGAGGGATCATCACCAGCGGCCGCTTGGCCACCTCGTCGGTGCGCGCCCGGTACTGGATCAGCTGCATGAGATCGTTCTCGAACACCACCTCGCCCGGCGTCGTGGCGAGGTTCTTGCCGAGCTCGAAAGCGCCCTCGTCGGTCTGGCTGATGCGGCCGCGCTGCGCGTCGGTCACGAGATTAGCCAAGCCGCGCGTCAGGCTCTCGCCCTTGGTATCCAGCGCCTGGCGCAGCGCCACCGGGTTGGTCGCCGGGAAGTTCGCCGGACACATGGCGTCGATCCATTGGCGGGCGGCGAAGCGCGCGCGCTCCTTCTGCGTCGCCTCGAGCGGCGCGCCCTCCACCATCTGCTCGAGATATTTCGCGGCGAGCAGATACGACTGGCGCAGATAGTTGAAGTACGGGTTCTCGCGCCACTCGCGCGCGGCGAAGCGGCGATCGTCATCGTCGACCAGCGACTCGTTGCGGCCGGCGAGCAGCGCCGTCCACAGCTTGGTCTGCTGCTCGAGATAGGCGGCTTGCAAGGCGCCGCCGCGTTCCATCTGCGGTGGCGAAGAGAAGAGCCGCATCAAGCCTTGGGTCACTGCGTTACCGGACTGCGCGATGGCCGCGAGCAGGGCATCTGGTGAGCCGGGTAGCATCCTTAACCGATTTTGCGACGCACAACCCCCGGCGTCAAATACCTAATAACCTACTGAACCGTAGTCTTTTTACCTTAGTGCGCCAGCAGCATGCGGACCCCCGCGATGCTGCCGATACCGAGGGCGATGAGGAAGGCCTGGGAGGCGGTATCGCGCAGCTCCGGCCGGCGATGCAACCCGGGGATCAAATCCGCCACGGCCACGTAAATCATGCTCGCGGCGACGAACCCGAGAAGCGCGCCTTCCCACTCGCGCACGTACTGCAAGCCGTAGAAGCCGAGCACGCCGCCGAAGATGGTCGCCGTGGACGACAGGAGATTGACCGCCAGCGCCTGCCCGCGCGTGTAGCCCGAATGGAGGAGTATCAGGAAATCCCCGACCTCCTGCGGAATCTCGTGCGCGATGATCGCCAGCGCCGCGATGACACCGAGCTCGGTGCTTTGCAGAAAGGCGGCGGCGATCAGCACGCCATCGACGAAGTTGTGCACGGTGTCGCCGACCATGATCAGCGCGCCGCTGCGGCCATGGTCGTGGCCCGAAGCGCGCTCGTGGGCGGCATGCGGGTCATGCACTTCGCAGTTCTCGGTGTGGCAGTGGCGCCAGAGCAGCAGCTTCTCGAGCACGAAGAAGCCGAAGATGCCGGCGAGAATGGCCGCGGCCGCCTGGCGCGGTGGTCCGAGCTCGAACGCGTTCGGAATGACCTCGAGGAACGAGGCGCCGAGCAGCGCGCCGATCGCGTAGGAAATCAGCATCGGCAGCCAGCTCGCGCGCAGGTACAGCGAGAACGCGGCGAGCCCGGCGGACAGCGTGCCGCCGGCGATGCTCGCGGCGAGTATCCAGCCGAGGGTCATGAGGGGTTGGCGATTCTAGGCCAGCCAGACGGCTGCGACCATGCGTCGCCGATCGCCATCGCGGCGATACGAAAAGAAGCGTTCGCGCTCGCTGTACGTGCAATAGCCGGCACCGTAGACGCGCTGCACTCCGTGCCTTTTCAATCGCTCGCGCGCCACGGCGTAGAGATCGAGCAGCCAGTGTCCCGGCCGCGTCGGCACGAAC
>JAEKMB010000307.1 GCA_019508105.1 Alphaproteobacteria bacterium | reverse complement strand
GGCAAGAAGATCGATTTCCGCAATGTGGTGATGATCATGACCACCAATGCGGGCGCCTCCGACGCCGCCAAGGACGCCATCGGTTTTGGCCGCGGCAAGCGGGAAGGCGAGGACGAGGAAGCGATCAAGAAGTTGTTCACGCCCGAATTCCGCAACCGGCTGGATGCCACCATCGGCTTCGCGCCGCTTTCCCGCGCCACCATCGACAAGGTGGTGGAGAAGTTCGTGCTGGAGCTGGAAGCGCAGCTGGCCGACCGCGACGTCACCTTCGACCTGACCTCGGACGCCACCCGCTGGCTGGGCGAGAAAGGCTATGACGACGCCTTTGGCGCCCGGCCGCTGGCCCGTGTCATCCAGGACAATATCAAGAAGCCGCTGGCGGACGAGATCCTGTTCGGCAAGCTCAAGGATGGCGGCACGGTGCGCGTGCTCTTGGACCGGGAGAAGGACAAGCTGGCGTTCGAATTTATTCCCGCCGCCGAGGCCAAACCGCGCGCCCCCCGGGGCAAAAAGACAAAGGAAAACATCGAAAAATAGGAGCTGCTGATGACAAGATTGTTCGGCGTCCTCTCAATGGCGCTTTTGATCTCCACCCCCGTTTTGGCCCATCACGGCTGGGGCGGCCAGGAAGAACAGGTCACGTCATTGACCGGCACGGTGGTGCAGGGTGTCTCCCTGGCGGGGCCGCACGCCACCATGAAGATCAAGGTCGGCAATGACGTGTGGGACCTGACCCTGGCGCCGCCAGCCCGCGCCGAACGCGCCGGCCTGAAGGAAGGCCTGATCCCGGTGGGCGCCACGGTGATGGTGCGCGGCAACCGCAATCTCGACCATGCCCGGCATGAGATGAAGACCATCTATATCCGCCAGGGCGCAAACGAATATCACGTCTATCCCGACCGCGAATAGCGCGTGGCGTTAGCCCATGTCCTGACCTGGCTGGAACATTCGCCGCTGGGCGTGTTCACGCGCTCCCTGGGGGTCTGGAGCTATGGCGTCCTCAACCTGGTCCATATTCTGGGCATCACCCTGTTGTTCGGTTCCATCCTGCTGCTTGATGTCAGGCTGCTGGGCGCCTGGCGGCAGATTCCGCTGGCGCAGATATCGCGGCCCACCACCACCATGGCGCAGATCGGTTTTGTGCTGGCGCTGTGCAGCGGCATCCCGATGATCACGGTCAAGAGCAGCGATTATATCGGCAATCCATTTCTGCTGATCAAATTCCCCGCCATCGCGCTGGCGCTGCTCAATGTCTGGCTGGTGCATCGCAGTCCGGCCTGGCAGGCGCACCGGGTGCGCGCGCTGATGCCCGCCGAACAGCGCCGCCTGGCCTTCGGCGCCAGCCTGTCGCTGCTGTTCTGGCTGACGGCGATCAGCGCCGGGCGGATGATCGGCTATTGGTGAGCCTTCCTCTGCCTCGGGAAAGTCCGGCCGCGAAGACGTCTAACGCCCGACTTCCAGAATCGTGAAGCTGTCCGGCAGCATCGGTCCGCGGGCGATGCGTCCGTTGCTCAGCGGCGGCGCATCGGCGGGCACCGGGCCATAGTCCGCGGCGATCAGGAAAATGTGCCCCGTCCTTGTGTCCAGCGTCAGGGTCTTGGCGCCTGACTCGGTCGGCAATGTCTGTTCCAGGACAAAGCGGGTGGGGCTGTTTTCCTTCACGATTGCCAGGGTGCCATCGCCCTGGGAGGCGAAGACTTCCCGCGTGACGGGATTGAACACCACCCCGTCATTGCCCTTGCCGATGGGAATGGAGCCTAGCACCGCGCCGGTGTCGGCATTGAGCATCACCAAGGTCGGCGGATTGCGGCAGGCCGCGAACAGCACGCGGCTCCTGGTGTCCATCGCCAGCCCGGCGGGTGTGGACAAGCCGGGCAGGGGGTAACGGGCCGTGACGGTCAGGGTCTTGGTGTCCACCACCCCGACCGCATCCTTGTCTTCCAGGTCGACATACAGATGACCGGCACCGTCTGCGGCGCTCTGTTCCGGGGCCGCGCCCAGGTCCAGGGTTCCCGCGACCGTGCCGCTGGCGGCGTCGATGGCGGTGATGCCCGGCGCGCTGTGGCTGAGCACATAGATGCGGCCCTGGGCGGGATCGGCGGCTAGGCCGTCCGGATTGCCGTCCACGGCCACCGTGCCCAGTGTCTTGAGCGTGACGCTGTCGAACATGGTGATCGGCTTGCTGCTGGCAAAGCCATGGTGCGAGGCGGCATCCACCGCCGCGCCATGCGCGTTGACATCGCCCAATTCCGCGACCGGCTTGAGACTGTCGAGATCAAAGACCAGCAGGCGCGGATTGGTCTTGCCGCTGCGGGCGAAATACAGCCGCCGCCCGGCACTGTCGGCGGTGACATAGTCGAAGCCGCCATCGCCGCCGACCCGGACACTGCGCAATACGCGATAGGGACCGTCCGCAAACGCCGGCTGGCTCATCAATATCAGCAGGACGGCAGGTAAGGCCTTGCGCATGGGTCGTCTCCCCGGACGGGAACTAGACGCGCCAGGCACGGGGTTGGGAAGTTACTTTTCCCCAACCTCTCACAGCGGCGCGCCGTAATGCTCCATGGCGGGCGGACTGGCGAAATGCGGGCCCAGCAGGGCGCGCCATTCGGTGAACTCCGGCGATTCCCGGAAGCCCTTCATGTGGTCGTCCACCGTGTCCCACAGTGCCAGCAGGATGAAACTGTCAGGATTTTCGATGCCGCGATGCATTTCGGCCTTGCGGCAACCCTTGGCGGAGCGGATCAGGGGCGCGGCCTTGGTGAAAGTTTTTTCAAATTCCTCGGCATGGCCAGGGAGAATCGCGAAAATGGCTCGTTCCAGGATCACAGGGCGCTCCGTATCTTTGCGGCGATGGGTTCAAGGACCGCCGCCTGTACCATGACTTTGCCATGCGGCGCCATCGGCACGCCTTCCCAGCGCGGCACGATGTGGAAATGGATGTGGAACACGCTTTGGCCGGCGGCGGCGCCGTTATATTGCTTGAGCAGGATGCCGTCCGGCGACAGTGCCTTGTCCACCGCCTTGGCCAGTTTTTGCGTGGTGGCCATCATCGCCGCCATGCCATCCGCCGAAAGGTCCAGCACATTCTCCGCCGGCTCTTTCGGGACCACCAGCACATGGCCGTCGCTTTCCGGCATCACGTCCATGAAGGCCAGGGTCTTGCTGTCCTCATAAACTTTCACGCAAGGGATTTCGCCGCGCAGGATTTTGGCGAAGATGTTGTTGCTGTCGTACATAAAAACCTCGTCATGGCCGGCCTCCGGCGCGTAGCGACAGCGTACGTGCGCCATCCATGGTTGCAAACATTACTTTGTCGGGATGGATGGCCGGGTCAAGCCCGGCCGACATCAGGAGATTTTCTTGAACGGCGCATGACGGGCCAGTTCGGCGATATGCTCGGCCACCGCCGCCCGCTCGGCTTCCAGGAAATCATCGACCGCCCGGGCCAGTCCTTTATGGGCGATGACATGGGCGCTGTAGGTCTGGACCGGCAGGTAGCCGCGCAGCAATTTATGTTCGCCCTGCGCTCCGGCCTCAACCCTTTTCAAGTCGCGCGCAATGGCAAAATCGATCGCCTGGTAATAGCAGGTCTCAAAATGCAGGAAGGGGATATACTGCACCGCCCCCCAATTGCGCCCGAACAATACGCCTTCGCCGAACAGATTGAGGGCGCCGGCGATATATTTGCCGTCCCTCTTCGCCATGATCAAAAAAGTCTGATGTGCCAGCGTTTGCCCCAGCCGGGAGAAAAAGTCGCGGGTGAGATAGGGCGTGCCCCATTTGCGCCCGCCAGTGTCCATATAGAACTCGAAGAACTGGTCCCAATGGGTTTCGCTGATGTCGCTGCCCGTCAGCCAGTCAAAGGTGACCCCGGCATCGCGCACGCGGGCGCGTTCCTTGCGCAGAGTCTTGCGCTTGGCAGAGGAGAGTTCACCCAGGAACTGCTCGAATGAGCTGTAGCCGGGATTTTCCCAGTGAAATTGCTGGCCCATGCGCTGCAGGTAACCGGCATCGCCGGCCGCCTGCCATTCCTCCCGCGTCAGAAAGGTGATGTGCAGCGACGAAGCTCCGATCTGCTTCACCGCTGCCGCGGCGGTCTTGAGCAAGGCGTCGCGGGCGTCGTCGCTTTGGGCCAGGACGCGCCGTCCGGTTACCGGGGTGAAGGGAACGCAGGCCTGCAGCTTAGGATAATAATCGCCACCGGCGCGCTCCAGCGCTTGGGCCCAGGCCTGATCGAAGACATATTCGCCATAGGAATGGCTTTTCAGATACATGGGCATCAGCGCATCGCCCGACAACAGATGCGCCGCTTGCCAGCCGGTATCGGTTGAGGCCGAACCGGATTCTTCCAGCGCCGCAAAGAATTCGAAAGTGGTGAAGGGATGCGGTTCCGCCAACCCTTGCGGATTGGCCAGCTCGTTCCAGCGCGCCGCCCCAATTTCCGCGGCGCTGGTGATCAATCTTGCTGCGGCCGTCACTTGATCTCGAAGATGGCGTCCACTTCCACCGCCACGCCGCGCGGCAGCGACCCCATGCCCACCGCGGCGCGGGCATGCTTGCCGGCATCGCCGAACACCGCCGCGAACAGGTCGCTGGCGCCATTGGCCACTTCCGGCTGCTTGTCGTAATCCGGTGTGGCGTTGACGAACACCGTGACCTTCAGACACTGCACCACCCGGTCCAGATCGCCCTCGCAGGCGACTTTCAGTACCGACAGGATGTTGATGGCGCAAAGCTGCGCCGCCGCCTGGCCCATCTCGATGCTGAAATCCACGCCCAGCTTGCCGACATATTTGAGGGCGCCGTCCGACAGCGGCACCTGTCCGGAAATGAAGACCAGGTTGCCGCTTTTGGTGAAAGGCACATAGGCGGCCACCGGCGCGGGCGGCGCCGACAAAGTGATGCCGAGGGTTTTCAGGCGGGCGTCAATGACGGACATGCAGGATCCTTGAAAAATGGAAGGGGCGGAGCCTACTCAGGCGCGGGGCTTTTTGAAAGCGCGGCCCTTTTCAACCGACGTGCCGCCGAATTTCGCCCGGATCTTGTCCATCGCCCGTTCCGCCGCGGCCCGTTTGTCGAACTGGGTATCGATCAGGCTGGAGGGATCGGCACCTTCGGCCGGCGCCAGGTTGGAGAGGCCCACGCCCAACAGGCGAAAGCGGGTGCCGTCGGCTTCGCGCTTCAGGGCAGCCTGGGCGGTGCGGAAAATGCGGTCCGCCAACTGGGTGGGCGTCTCCAGCGAGGTGGAGCGGGTGCGCAACCGGAAGTCTGAGGTCTTGAGTTTCAGTACCACGGTTCGCCCTGCCAGCCCGTAACTCTTGGCGCGGGCGGAAACCCGCTCGGCCTGGCGCCACAGCACGCTTTCCAGGTCAGCCAACCTGGAGAGGTCGTGGTTGAAGGTGGTTTCCGACGAGATGGTCTTCATCTCGCCGCCGGGATCGACCCGGCGGGAGTCCTGGGCATTGGCCATCTGGTAAAGCCACAGTCCGGTGGCGCCATAACGGCCGGCCAGCGTCTTGGGATCGGCATCCTGCAACTGGCCGATGGTGGTGATGCCGTCGCGCTCCAGCCGCGCCTGCATCACCTTGCCGGCGCCGCGCATCATCGCGATGCTCTTGTCGCGCAGGAAGCTTTTGGCCTCGGCCATGCCGATCACGGCAAAGCCGCGCGGCTTGTCGAGCTCCGATGCCAGCTTGGCCAGGAACTTGTTGCCTGAAAGGCCGATGGAGACGGTGATATTGATCTCGCGCTCGATGTCGGCCGCCAGCTTGGCCAGGGTGCGGGCCGGGCTGCGGTGATGGATACGCTCGGTACCGGACAGGTCGAGATAGGCTTCATCCAGCGATAGCGGTTCGACGAGCGGGGTAAGGGTTTCCATCAGGGCCCGGATCTGGCGCGCCACGGCACTGTAATGGCTATGGCGCGGCTTCAGCACCACAGCCTGCGGGCACAATTTTCGCGCCTGGAACATCGGCATGGCGGAGCGCACACCATATTTGCGGGCGATGTAGCAGGCGGTGGAGACCACGCCGCGCATCTCCCCGCCCACGATCAAGGGCTTGTCTTTCAGCGAAGGATCGTCACGTTTTTCGATGGCGGCATAAAAGGCGTCACAGTCCAGATGCGCGATGGCCAGGGTCTCGATCTCGGGATGGGCGAGGACGCGGGTGGAGCCGCAAGTGGGGCAAGGCGCTTCCGCCGCATCACTGAGGCAGTCGCGGCAGAAGCCGGGCCAGCTTCCTATGCCGGCCATAACCATGCCGCGCCGCGGACACCGCTGGAATCGCCATGTAGGTTCTTTACGATGCGGGGCGCGCCGCCCAGATTGAAACCGTATTTCTCCACCAGCGGCGGCAAGTCCCGATAGAGCCGTTCGATATTGGAGAGCCCGCCGCCCATCACGATCACGTCCGGATCCAGAATATTGACCAGCCATCCGAGGCGGCGATCTCTTCGGCGCCGGCCGTGCGCCCGGTGACGCGCTGAAAGTCGGCGGCAAGGCCAGGTCCGCTGCACCACACTTCCAGACAGCCGCGCTTGCCGCAGTAACATAGCGGCGCCTCTTTCACCTCTTCGATCGAGGGCGCGGGCAGGGGAATATGGCCCCATTCCCCGCCGATGCCATGCGCCCCACCCAGCACCTTGCCGTCGATCACCGCGCCTCCGCCCACGCCGGTGCCGGCGATCACGCCGAACACACTGCCCGCGCCCGCCGCCGCGCCGTCGCTGGCCTCCGACAAGGCAAAGCAGTTGGCGTCATTGGCCAGCCGCACCGGGCGTCCCAGCGCCTGTTCCAGATCGCGGCCCAGCGGCTTGCCGATCAGCCAGGTGGTGTTGGCGTTCTTGATCAGCTTGGTGCCGAAACTTTCGCTGCCGGGGATCGCCATGCCCACGCTGCCGCGGGCACCGAGTTCGCTGTCCGCCCCCGCCACCAACTCAGTCACCCCCCGCAGCAGAGAGGCGTAGTCGCGCGGGGTGGCGATGCGGCGGCGCAAGGCGACAGTACCATCCGGCGCCAGCGCCATGATCTCGGTCTTGGTGCCGCCCAGATCAATACCCAACCGCATCAGGTCTCTCCGCTCAGCACATGCCGCGCCAAATGGATGTCTTTGGGCTTGATGGAAAGGTTTTCGCAAAAGGGCAGCAGCAGGTCCTCATGTCCCAACAGGAAATCAAGCACCGCCACGCCCATCTCGCGGCTGTCGGCGGCATCCCGCAAGCTGGCGGCGTCAATGCCGGACTGGGTCAGGAATCGCTGGATGCCGTCATCCTGAGCGGCCAGCCAGCCTAGGCCGTCCAGGGCAAGGACTTCGGCGCGTTCCGGGGTCATCAGGGCCATCTCGGCTGGGGTCGCAATCTCCATGACATAAGCTATTGTCCTGGGAAATGCAGTGGGGCGTGGGCGTGAAAAGAAGTTTTTCGTTGAGCGCGTTGCTGCTGGCGGCGTTGCTGGCGGGATGCCAGACCAGCATTCCCCCGGCCCCGCTGCCGCGCGCAACTGTCTCGATCATCCCCGCACCCGCCAGCGTGACGGTCGGCCAGGGCCATTTCACCGTCACCGCCGCAACGCAAGTTCTTTGCGCTGGCAAGGAGGCCGATTGCGCCTGGGTGGCGCGATACTTCACCGATCTGGTGAAGCGTTCGCGCGGCCTGCAGTTGAACGCCGGTACGGGCGAACAAAGCGGCGCCATCTCCCTGCGCCTGGCGCCGGGCCTGGGTCCGGAAGCCTATCGGCTTGATGTTGCACCGGGCGGCGCCACCATTACGGCATCCACCCGCGCCGGTTTGCTTTATGGCGCGGTCAGCTTGTGGCAATTGCTCACTCAGGAACAAAGCGCCGCCACCAGCATCGAACTGGCATCCGTGCATATCACCGACTCGCCGCGCTTTGGCATGCGCGGGCTGATGCTGGACTCCGCGCGCCATTTTCAGTCGGCCGCCTTCATCAAGTCCTTCATCGACACCATGGCGCTGCACAAGCTCAATGTCCTGCACTGGCATCTGACCGACGATCAGGGCTGGCGCATCGAGATCAAGAAATACCCCAGACTGACCAGCATAGGCGCGTGGCGCACCCCGGACCAGGCCGGCCTGAAGGAGATTGATCCCACCACGGGCCGCCCACGGCCCTATGGCGGCTTCTATACCCAGGACCAGATCCGCGACATCGTGGCTTATGCGCGAGATCGCAACATCACCATCATCCCCGAAATCGAGATGCCCGGTCATGCCACTGCGGCCATCGCCGCCTATCCGGAGCTGGGGTCGGGCGAGGCGCCCAGGGGCGTGGAAACCGGCTGGGGCATATTTCCCCAGCTCTACAATATCGACGACAAGACCTTCGGCTTTCTGGAAGACGTCCTCACCGAAGTGATGGCGCTGTTTCCAAGCAGCTACATCCATATCGGCGGCGACGAAGCCATCAAGGATTACTGGAAATCTTCGCCCAAGATCCAGGCGCAGATGCGCGCCCTCAAGATCGCGGATGAAAAGGCATTGCAGGGCTATTTTACCGCCCGCATCGAGAAATTCCTCTCAGGCCATGGCCGTCGGTTGATCGGCTGGGATGAGATATTGGAGGGCGGCATACCCGCTTCCGCCTCGATCACCTCCTGGCGCGGCCTTGACGGCGGTATCACGGCGGCCAAGAGCGGCCATGACGCGGTACTGTCGCCGGAAAAGCCGCTCTATTTCGACTGGCGCCAGAGTAGCGGGGCGGGCGAGGCGCCGGGCGCCGGCCGGATCAACATCCTGCGCGAGGTCTATGACTTCAATCCGGCCTTGGATGCGCTGACGCCGGAGCAGCAGCGTCATATTGTGGGCATCCAGGCCAATACCTGGACCGAGTATCTGGCCCAGGACGATCTGGTGGCGAACGCGGTCTTCCCCCGCGCCGCGGCACTGGCGGAGGTGGCCTGGTCGCCGGCGCCCAAGGACTGGGATGGTTTCCTGGCGCGGCTGCCGGCGCAATATGGCCGCTACCGCATGCTGGATATTCCCCATTCCGAAGCGGCGGTGAAAGTGAAAGTGGAAAGCCGCTACGAAGGCGACCGGGCCGCCGTCACTTTGTCCAATCAGACCAACTTTGGGGATATCCACTACACGTTGGACGGCTCGCTGCCGACCACATCCTCGCCGTTATATCGCGCGCCGCTGGCCGTGCCGCTTCCCAGTGTGGTGACGGCAGGTGCTTTCCATGGCGGCCATTTGCTGTCCTATCCGACCATCGCCAAAGTTGATCTGGCCGGTCTGTACCACCGTGACAGTCAGGACTTGAAGCTTTGCGACGGCCGCGGCGCCGCCGTGCTGGACGATGCTCCGCGCAGCGGACCGCGCGCCGTATTCTGGATCAACGCCGTCCGTCCCTGCTGGATATGGGAGAAGGCGGACCTGAGCGGCGTCACCGCCATCAGCGCGGCGGTCGGCCAGATCACCGCTTCGCGCAAGCCGGGTGCCATGCCGGCGCCGTCCACGCCGGATGGTGAGCTGGAAGTGCATCTGGATACTTGCGAGGGCGCGCGTATCGCGGTGCTGCCATTGGCCTCGGCGGTAAAGAATGACGCCATCACCACCCTTCAGGCGGCGCTGGCGCCGCATGCCGGCGTGCATGATGTATGCTTGATCTTCACCCGCGCCAGGCCGGATCCTATCTGGGCCATTAACTGGGTGCAGCTTGGACCGCCGCTCAAACCTTGATGACGATGTTCCTGCGGTCCAGCGCCCAGGCCATTAGCCAGCAGGCCAGCATGAAGCCGATGGCGCAGACCAGCGAGCCGGGCGGCCCTGGCAGGATGGGCTGCATCACATCCTTGCCCAGCCATTTCCAGAAATTTTCACCCCCGACCGGAATTGCATTGACCGTCCGGTCCAGGATGATG
>JAEKMB010000205.1 GCA_019508105.1 Alphaproteobacteria bacterium | reverse complement strand
AGAGCCGGAGCGACCAAAAATAATGCGCGCCCCGTAGTCGAGACCATCTTCTTCGGCGGCGGCACCCCCTCTCTGATGGCGGGCAGGTCCGTGGGGCGCATCCTGCAAAAAATCGCCGCACTGTGGCCAATGGCCAATGACCCGGAAATCACCCTGGAAGCCAATCCCGCTTCCGCCGATGCCGCGCGCTTTGCCGATTTCCGCGCCGCCGGCATCAACCGCGTGTCGCTGGGGGTGCAGGCGCTGAACGATGCCGACCTCAAGAAGCTGGGCCGCCTGCATGATGTGGCCGAAGCCAAGGCGGCGCTGAAACTGGCGATGGCCCATTTCAGCCGGGTTTCATTGGATTTGATCTATGCCCGCCCCGATCAGACCGATGCCGGATGGCGCAGGGAATTGCAGGAAGCCCTGTCCTTCGGCACCGATCATTTGTCGCTCTATCAACTCACCATCGAGCCGGAAACGCCTTACGCCCTGCTGCAGCGGAACGGCCAACTCCAAATTCCGGGCGACGATATCGCGGCGGGGCTTTATGAAACTACCCAGGAGCTGACAGAGGCTGCCGGCGTCCCGTCTTACGAAATTTCCAATCACGCCCGTCCCGGCCAGGAGAGCCGGCACAATCTGATCTATTGGCGTTATGGCGATTATGCCGGGGTGGGGCCCGGCGCGCATGGCCGCGTCGATCTTGGCGGCCGGCGCACCGCCACCGCCGCCATCAAATTGCCGGAACGCTGGCGCGACACAGTGGCGAAAAAGGGCCATGGCTTTGCCGAACAGGTCGCCATCTCCAACCAGGACGGCGCGCGAGAACATCTGCTGATGAACCTGCGGCTGGCCGAAGGCCTCGATCTGGCAGCTTATGAAACACGCTGGCGCACGCGGCCTGATGCGGCCAGGATTGCCGCGCTGGTGCAACAGGGGTTCCTGCAACAGGACCGCGATGTGCTGACAGCAACCCCGCCCGGACGCTTGCTGCTCAACCGCGTGATTGAGGAATTGCTTTAGCTGTTCTTGCGCTGGAACGTGGTCGGCGCAGGGCTGACCACCACCGGGCCGCTGGCACTGACTTCCAGCACCGCCAACCCGCGCTCCGAGGTGCCGTCATTGTTGAAGCGGAAGATGCCGTTGACCCCGGCAAAGCCGTTGGGGTCCGCCAGCGCCGCCGCGGTGAAGCGGTGATAGGGCGTACCCTGCGACAGCAGCGCCACCAGCGACATGGCATCATAGGCCAGGCTGGCCAGGCCCGCCGGAGCGGTGCCGAAAGCGGCGCGGTATTTTTCCACGAACTCGGCATCGGCATTGGGCGCGGGCGCCGCATACCAACTGCCCTGCAAGCTGGATTCGCGTGCGATCGCCCGGTCATCATCCCACAATCCGGTGCCCAGCAGCTTGACCTTGTCGCGCGTGGCGCCCTCCAGCGACAGGGTGGGCGCGATGGCTGGGCGACATCGCCATAGGCGGTCTGCGGCGCTAATGCCGCAAACTGGTGATGGCCATTGGCGGCGGCATAGGCGACGACGCGGCGCACTTCGTTCTGCGGCAGGAAGCTCAACAGATAGGCGCCGTTGCCGGCCACATTCTTCTCGGTGGAGAAAGCCAGCACCGGCACGGCGCGGTCGCGCGCGATCGGCGCCACCGCCGACACCGATGGCCCGAACAGCGGCCCCACGATCACTTCGGCGCCCTGGGACAGAAGCTGCTGGGCGGCATCGGCGGCCTTGGGCCCGCCATTGCCTTCATCGGCGGTCATCAAAAGAATGTTGCGGTTGCCGGCGGTGAACATCGCCAGTTCCGCCGCCTTCAGCATCGAGCCGGCCAGCGCCCGGGTCGAAGCCGAGCTGCTGGTAAAGGGCAGGATGATGCCCACCCGCACCGGCGTGACGCCTTCGGCCAGGCCGGGCAGGCGCAGATAATTGGGCTGGTCCCGGTCCAGGGGATTGGAAGCAACCGGGCCCTTGGGCACCACGGTCAGAGGGGCGGGCGGCGGGCCGGCGCCCTCGGGCCTAGGGGTACAGGCGGCTATCGCCGCGCGAACCTAAGGCTTCGGGCAGGGCCGGTAAATCACCCGTATCGCGTGCCCCCTCCTTAAGGGAAAACAGCGGCGGTTTGGCGGCAGGGCTTTATGTCCTGGCGACACCCATCGGCAACGCCCGCGATATTTCCTTAAGAGCGCTGGACGTGCTGAAAGGTTGCGACGTCATCGCCGCCGAGGATACCCGCGTCACCGCCAAGCTGCTGGCCATCCATGGCATCTCCCGGCCGTTGATCCCTTACAATGACCATAACGGCCAGCAGATGCGGCCTCAGATCCTCTCCCAGCTGGAACGGGGCGGGGTGGTGGCGCTGGTGTCCGATGCCGGCACCCCCCTGGTGTCCGACCCCGGTTACAAGCTGGTGCGCGAGGCGATCGCGGCGGGCGCCAATGTGGTGGCGATCCCCGGGCCCTCCGCGGTGCTGGCAGGACTGACCCTCAGCGGCTTGCCGTCCGACCGCTTTTTGTTTGCGGGCTTTCTGCCGTCGCGGGCGGGGGAGCGGGGCAGCGCCCTGGAAGAGTTGAAGACGGTACGCGCCACCTTGGTGTTTTTTGAATCCGCCCAACGGCTGGCGGACTCTCTTGCGGCGATGGCCCAGGTGCTGGGCGATCGCCCCGCCGCCATGACCCGCGAACTGACCAAGCTGCATGAGGAAGTGCGCCGCGGGACCCTGCGCGAATTGGCGGCGCATTACGCAAAAGCAGGCGCACCCAAGGGCGAGGTGACCTTGCTGGTAGGCCCGCCGCTGGAAGCGGCTGCCGATGATGCCAAGCTGGACGCCGCCCTGAAAGCGGCGCTGGCCTTCATGCCGGTCAAGGCCGCCGCCGAAATGATCGCCGGCCTGACTGACATCCCGCGCAAACAGATCTATGCCCGCGCCCTGGGACTGAAAGATGATCTCTGACCGCCAACAGGCCCATCGCCGCGGCCACACCAGCGAAAGCTGGGCGGCCTGGTGGCTGCGGCTGAAGGGTTACCGCATCCTGGCGCGGCGGCTGAAAACCCATGCCGGCGAGATCGACCTGGTGGCCGCCGCCCCATTCGGCCCGGTGTGTTTTGTCGAGGTCAAGGCGCGGAATTTGGCACGCGCTGCCGCGGAATCGGTCGGGCCAAGCCAGCAGACTCGCATTGCCCGCGCCGCCTCCTTATATCTCGCCAGCCGTCCGAATCTCGCCCGGCGCGGCAGCCGTTTTGATATCGTCGCTATCGCGCCGAAAAGTTTTCCCGTGCATCACCGGGACGTATGGCGTCCTGACGTGTGAGATTTGATTTTTAAAGGTGTGACATGGCATTGACCGTCGCGATCCAGATGGACCCGATCGAAAAGATCGATATCGCCGGCGATTCCAGTTTCGCCCTTTGTCTGGAAGCCCAGAAGCGCGGCCATGACCTGCTCTATTACGGCCCACGCGACCTGACCTTTCGCGACGGCAAGGTCACGGCGCATGTGCGTCCTCTGAATGTGCGCGCGGTAAAGGGCGATCATTTCGCGCTGGGCGACGGTTTTGTGTACGACCTGTCCGCGGCGGATGTGGTGCTGATGCGCCAGGACCCGCCCTTTGACATGGCCTATATCACTGCC
>JAEKMB010000306.1 GCA_019508105.1 Alphaproteobacteria bacterium | reverse complement strand
GATTGCCGAAGGTGGCGTTGTCTATGGCGTCATGGAAGTTGGCGACATAATTATGCGCCACGACATGGCCCTGGCCATATACCTTCACGGCATATTCGCTGTTGATCGGGGCGGGAAATCCAGGATATTTGGCCCATACATCCACGCCGATCCAGCTGGTGAGACGCTGCGGATCGTGGCGGCCCAGAAACACATTATTGGCGATATAAAAATCTTTGGACTTGGCCCAATCGTCGCGCACCACGCGCCCGATATTGTCGGCACGGCTGTTGACCAAGGTGAAACCGTCGGCGCCGAGTATGTCCTTGATGCCTAGCAGGAATCCGACATTGGTGTTGCGTACGGTAATGCCGTCGAAATAATTGTAGCTGGCGGCCAGCAGGTTGAAGAGCGTGTCGTTGCCGTTTCCGTCGAACACCACTTCGCCGTCGCCCGCCGCCTTGATGACGATGGGCTGGTCCGGGGTACCGCTGGCGGTAAGGTAATAAGTGCCGTCAAAAGATGTGCCGTAATTTTCGATGGTCTTGTCAAACCCGCCATAGACGAAGCGGTCGTCCTTGTAGATCCCGGCATGGACCAGGATGACGTCACCGGGCCGGACCCGCGTTGCAAAGACATTGCTGTGGTCGCTTTCATCGGCGCCCATGTAATAGGCGGCCAGAAGCCCGATGAATTCGTTGGCCCCCAATGCGCCTTTATGGCTGAAGGGGTAGACATGATAGACGTGCCCGCCGGCCGCGGGTGCAGGCACCTTGCGAGTGCGCACAGCCACGGTTTTTTCTGCCTCGCCTTTCACCCCGTCCGGATCGCGCAGGACGAAATGGACTTCATACTCGCTGTCCGGCTCAAGCCCAAGCACGCTGCCGGCAAAAGCCGGCGGCACCGTGTAATTGTAATAGTTGAGGCCGCCAAATTGGGGCTTGGGCCCGGCGATGAACTCCCCGCCCATGCGAAACAGAGGCAGCGCATCGCGCCATTTGCCCGCTCCCATCTTGCGGTAGGTCACGGCCACTGCGGCATCACGGTTGTCATCGCCACTGATCTTCCATTCAAAACCCAGCGACAGAAGCGTAGGCCGCTCAATGACAAAGGCGCCAGGGGTTACCGCATTCTCCGCCGCATCGGCCCCGACCGTCAGGGCGGACACAAGCACGGCCGTCATGAGAATGCGTTGAGCGCAGGCCGCCGGGAGATTTCGCTTAAACAAAATCGATCCGGAATACCTGGCCCGCCGTCTTGCTCCAGTTGTTCGGCCAGCCGGGATGGATGCCGGCGTCACAACCGTAAAGAACGCCGTCTACCATGGTCAGGCCATGCGGATCGGCGGAATTGGGCAAAAACTCGACCGTCTCCAACAGGCGGCCGGTGGTGGCGTCATACTTGGCCAGGCCGCCGCGATAATCCTCCGGCTTTTCGTTTGCGCCATTGGAACTGCCCACCACCACCCAGATGGCGCCATTGTCCCAGGCGATGTCGTGCGAACGCGGAAAGTTGACGGGAATATAGAATTCCGGCTCGAAACTGTCGGGATCGACCCTGAGAATGCCGTTCATCCGTACGGCAGTGATCCAGAGCTTGTTTGCCTGCCACAAAAGGCCGTGGCACGGCCCGCCATTGGAAGGCATCCCGAGAGGTATCTGATGCCGGCTGATGGTGCGGCCGGACAGGTCCGTCTTGAAGATGCCCTCGACTTCGTTGTTGTCGGCGCCCGTCCACAGATACTTGCCATCCCAGGCCACGCCGGCCGTACCCCGGGACTCGGTATGGACCGTCTTCAGCAACTTGCCCGTCCGGTCCACCAGCCAGCACACTTCGCTGGGATCTTCAGGCTCCGGCAAATCGTAGAGCAGCCGTTGGCTTCCCGAAATCTTCTGTTGCGCGATCCATATCCCCTCCGGAACCGTGGCCAGCCCATTGGGATACCCGCCCGGGGGGACGCGGAAGAGGGCGGTGGTTTTGGCCACGCGATGCGGGATGGTGGGACGGTTTGCAAAAAAGCGCTGCCCGCCCCTTGGCGCTGCGGGAGCCGGGCTCTGGGCCAGGACGCCACCGGTGTCCAGGAGCCCGGCAAACCCGGCAGCGGCATAGGACAATAATCTGCGTTTATCGATCGGCATGGCCGCAAACACCTGCTATTCGGCAGAAACTGATAAAATGTCAGAGATTGCCCTTGTTTTTGGCAGCGCTGCCACGCAACAATATAAGGGGAAAAAATCAGAAATCGAGAGGGTCATGCGCAAATCCTACGTTAAGACCGGCGCGGTTGTTACCGCTATCGCCCTGTCACTTTCAGGGGCGAGCTTTGCGGACCCGCTTGCCCCCGGCAAGCCGGCCGGCGTGCATCAGGCCCAGATGGGTGACAAGGAATGGCTGGTATTCGGCGGCCTCGGCTTGGTGGTGGCGGGCCTTCTGATCGCCACCGCGGGCGGCGGACATGATGCTTCCTCGCCGCAGGCCATAACAGCCAGTATCCCAACCTCGACGTAACGCGGGAACGACGGCCGTTTTGTCGACGGGAAGGCCGATGCGCTTTCTATCCTGCCATGAAGACCTGCCTGTACGGCGGGCTGGCGTCATGGCCGGAAAAGGTCGGCCGTTATAGGGTAACAGCATGGCCTCCCCCCTTCCTTCCACAGCCGTTCAGCATATGCTGACCGCCGCGACACAAGCCTTGCAGAACGGCAATTGGGCGGTCGCCGAACTCGCGCTGGCGCCCTTTTTCAGCGGCAAACTGCCCGCCGGCCCCGATCTGCTGAACATCGCAGGCACCCTGCGGATGAACCAGGGCCGTCTTGGCGAGGCGGCCGGCTTGTTCCACCAGGCGGCCATGGCGGCGCCGCATGAAGCGGTATTCGCTTTCAATCTGGGGCTGACGCAGTCCCGCCTCGGCCGGCTGCAAGAGGCTGAGACCGCCCTGCGTGCGGCCCTGAAGCACAAGCCCGGTTTCGTGCCGGCCCTGTTCGAGTTGGGCGCATTGCTGCACCGGGCGGGAAGATTGGACGAAGCGGAGAAAAATATCCGCCAGGTACTGCGGCACGAACCCGGCCAAGCCCATGCCGCGCTGGCTCTGGCTGCTATCCTGACCGATGCAGGGCGGCCTGCCGAGGCTGAAATTGCCGCTCGCAAGGGTCTGGCCGCAGCGGCTGAGCCGCGGCTCAAAGCGCAGTTATCCCTGCAACTGGCGCAGGCGCTGCGCCGCCAACGCAAGGACAGCGAGGCACTTGCGGCGCTTGAAAATGCCGAAGCGCTGGATGCGGGCCTGCCCGGTTTGGCGCGCCACCGCGCTGAAACCCTGCAAAATCTGCAACGCTTTGACGAGGCTGCGGCGATCTTTGAACAGGAGATTGCGCACAATCCCGCTGATCCCGGGCTGCATCTGGATTATAATGCGTTGCTCTACCAGCTGGGCCGTAGCGCCGATTTCCTGAAATCCTACGACCGCGGGCCGCAAAGTCGCGATCTGCTGCTGGGCAAGGCCTCATTTCTGACCAGGGCAAAACGCCATGCGGAGGCATATTCCCTATATGCCGCGCTTCAGGCGCGCGATGCGGGCGACCGGCTCGCTGCCATCGGCATCGCCCAGTCACTGACGGCGATGGGACGTCATGCCGAGGCGGTGGCGTTGTATGAATCCCTGGTGGCGCGCCATCGTGACGATGCAAGCCTGTTCGGGATCGCCGCCGAGCCTGCCCTTTTGAGCGGCGATCCGCAGAAAGCGGCCTGGCTGTGTGAGCAGGGGCTGGCCAGTGCCCCTTATGATGCGTCGTGCCTGGCGATGCTGAGCACCGCCTCACGCATGCTGGAGGACGGGCGCGACGAGACGCTTAACGGCTATGACAGGCTGGTGCGGATCTTCGACCTGGAGCCGCCGGAAGGTTTTTCCAGCATGGAAAGCTTCAACGCCGAACTCAACGCATCGCTGGACCGCCTGCACCCCGAGACCCGCGAATTCATCGAGCAGAGCCTGCGGGGCGGCACCCAGACTCCCCGCCACCTATTTCCCGCCGGCCTGCCCCTGGTGGATCTGTTGAAAAGCCGGATCGATCAGGCCGTGGCCCGCTATATCGCCGAGCTGGACGAGGATGAGGCGCACCCGTTGTTGTCGCGGCGCAGAAAGGATTTCCGCTATTCCGGGTCCTGGTCGTCGCGGCTGCGCGACAGCGGTTTTCACGTCAATCATATCCATCCCGATGGCTGGATCAGTTCCTGTTATTACGTCTCGGTCCCGCAGGCCGTGACCGATGAAACCGCCCAACAAGGCTGGATCAAGTTCGGCGAACCGCCTTTTGAGGCCGCCCTGAAGCAGCCCGTCCGCCGCACTATCCAGCCGGTTGCCGGCCGGCTGGTGCTATTCCCCTCTTACCTATGGCACGGCACGGTGCCTTTCCACGACAAGGCGGCAAGAACGACGATCGCCTTCGACGTGGTGCCGGTGTCCTAGCCGGGCAAAAAAAGACCGGCGCCACGGGAGCGGCGCCGGTCGAGGGGAAAGCAATTTGCCGTCCTACAGATTGCCCCTGATGCCCAGGGTAAAGTAGCGGCCCATGTCGTTGTATGGCCCGATCACCGGATAGAACAGGCCGGGGACCGATGCATTTTGCCCCCGAAGCGGCGCGCGGGTGTTGCCGACATTCTGGACGTTGAAGTAGAGCGAGGAAGAACCGCCCCACAGGTCAAACCGGCGGTTGATCGAAACGTCCATCACATTGACGCTGTGAAGACGCGGCGTCGTATAGTTCTGGTTGGCGAAACCGGTGGCCTTCTTGGCGCCGCTCAACCACTGGTTCTGGATGTTAAAGCCCCAATCGCCAACCTGGTAGTTGATGAAGCTGGTCATGCGGGTTTTGGGCTGGTTGGTCCAGGTGAAGGGAATGCCCGGGAAGCCCTGATTCTCAAGCACCGGCTGGTAGGTCACCAGGTGCCGCAAGCTCATCGTGCCCGGTATGGCGCTCCACACATCAGACCAGTCAAAGCTGTAATCTGCCTCAAAGTTCCAGCCTTCCATCTGGACCTTGGCACTGTTCAGTGGCGAGCTGAGAACCTGGGTGGGGAAATTCGCCGTCGAGGTGTAGCCGGGTTGGCCGACCGCGATCGGGCGGACGGCGAGCGCGCAATAAGGCGAGCTATAAGTCGGCGCACTGGCGATGCAGAGCTGCTGGATCGAGGGGGTTTGATAGCTGATGTTGGTAATCGCATTGGACATATGGGTCTGGTAATAGTCCAGCGAAGTGGAAAAGCCGGGAATGAAATCCGGCGTCAGCACCAGGCCCAGCGTATAGGTATGGGCGACCTCTGGCGTCAAGGTGGCATTGCCCTTGCTGACCAGCTGGGTGCTGTTGTTGCCGGTGGTCAACAGGTCGTTGAAGCCGGTCGAGGAAATACCCGTCGGCGCGAACAAATCGTTCAGGTTCGGGGCGCGAATATCGAACGACATGGTGCCGCGAACACGGATGGCATCGTTGATCCTGTCATTGACACCGATCTTCCAGGTCTTGGCCTCGCCGGAGATGGAATAGCTGGTATAGCGGCCGGCAAAGTCGGCATTCAGATCCTGGGCGAGCGGGAAGTCCTTGAGGATCGGCACGTTGAATTCCAGCGCCGTCTCCCAGACATTGTCTGCGACACTGACGGGCGCATTGACATTCTGGGTCCACAGTGCGGGTGCGGCGCCGCCATTTTGGGTGCACAAGCGCAAGCCGGTGCAATTGACGAAGTCGGTCGGCAAGGCGTTGGTCTGCATGTCATAGGTGCGCCAGCGCATTTCCGCCGAAAGCGCGGCTGTGATTTCGCCGGCCGGCAGGCCAATGCCGAACAACCCGCCCGAGATGCTGCCGCCGATATTGTCCAGCTGCTGTGTCAGGGTCCAGAAGGTGTCCGACTTGATGTAATTGTAAGCAGACTGGGAAATGCCGTTGTTGGGATCGAAGGTGTTGATCGGCACGCAGCCCGCATAGAGGGCGGCAAATTGTGGTTGGATGGCGCTCCAGCACTGGATGGTGCCGGCAACACTGACGCCATTGATCGCGGTGCCCGCCGGCGCGATGACGGCGTCCTGCGCCGCCATATATCTGGCGTTGTTGGTGTTCTCGGGATCGTTGACCGTCACCCGGCTTTCCTGGTGGCTGTAGAAGGCGCTCCAGTCCAAGGAGGCCAGCTTGCCGGTCAGGCCCGCGGTCAGGCTCAGATTCCGGTCCAGGCCTTTGGTTTCATAGATATTGTGTCCGCGGCTGGCATGCTGACCGTCCACCGTGTTGACATAATGCGCGGCAGAGAAGACCGGCGTATTGGCGGCAACCGCCGGCCCGGTCACGAGCGGGAGGCCCTGAACACTGTTGGGAGAGAAAGGAACTGGGGCTTATAGGGATTGTCGGTGAAGAAGGTATTGGGCCGTGAGCCGGCCGAGCTGACCGTCAACGGAGTCCACGTGGAGTAATCGGCCGCCTCCGACCAGCTGGCCTGAACATAGGCATTCATGTCCGGGGTGATGTCATAGCTGAAGCGGTTGAAGAACTCTGCCTGGCGCTGCCTGGACTGGAATGTCGTGTCGACAGGGCTCGCGTACCCGCCATCGCCGCCCGACTCCACGCCCGCTGTCCCGGTGGGGATGCCGTGGGTCATGGGAATGATATTGCCGGAAGAGCTGAAGGTGTAATTGGTCAGTGAACAATTGGCGCCGCAGTTGATCGTGCCCGTCAACGACTGGTTGAAGAGCCGGCCAAAGGGGACGTCGGTAAACGGCGCCGCGGCGCTGCCGGTACCTGTCTCAACCCAGCTGTTGTTCTGGTAACCGTAAGGGCGCGCGGCGATCGGGACCATGTCCTGCTGGAAGGCGCGCATGGACATCTCATAATGGCCGCGGCCGCCAAACAGATCGGTGCCCCAGGCAATGCCGATCTTCTCTTCCGCGGCATCGCCATATTTGGAGATGCCGGCATTGAAATCATATTTGAAGCCATCGAACTTCTTGTCGAGGATGAAATTGACCACGCCGGCCACGGCATCGGAGCCGTAAACCGCCGAGGCGCCGCCCGTCACCACATCAACGCGGCTTATCAGCATCTGGGGCAGCGCGTCCGTATCCACCGTGCCATTCTGGTTCGATGGCGCCACGCGCTGACCGTCCAGCAGAACCAGCGTGCGGGACGCACCGAGGTTGCGCAGGTTCAGCGTATTGCCGCCATTGTTGGTGGCGCCGTTGCCCTGGCTGCGCGGAGTGCTGCCACCGATGAAATCGGGAAGCTTGATCAGGCCGTCGGGAATGTTAGTGGGGGTGGTCGCCTGCAGCTGATCGGCGGTCACCACGGTGAGCGGCGTGGGCGACATGGTGATATCG
>JAEKMB010000305.1 GCA_019508105.1 Alphaproteobacteria bacterium | reverse complement strand
CACCTGGGCGATGGAGGCGGCCGCCAGCGAGGCGCCGAAGCTGGAGAACAGCGCCTCCACCGGTTTGCCGAAGGCGCGGACAATTTCCGCCCGCGCTTCAGTTTCCGAAAAAGGCGGCAGGCGGTCCTGCAGATGTTCCAGCGCCAAGGCCATTTCGGTGCCGACAATGTCCGGCCGGGTCGCCAGCATCTGGCCCAACTTGATATAGGCGGGCCCCAGTTTCTCCAGCGCGCATGAAAGCTGCGCCCCGGCATCGGGCCTCTTCGCACGAAAGGCGCGCGCCGGACCGGCCAGCAGCCAGGCCGCACGAAGAAGGCGCAAGGAACTGGCAACGGCGTTCATCAGATGCGCCAGGCAGAATGCATGGCGGCGATGCCGCCGGACAGATTGCGCACCTTTACTTGCTCCAGCCCGGCATCGGCGATCATCTGGGCGAATTTCGCCTGGGGCGGGAAGCGGCGGATGCTTTCGGCCAGGTAGCGATAGGACTCTTCATCCTTGGCCACCAGCCCGCCGATCTTGGGCATCAGCTTGAAGGAATAGGCGTCATACAGCGTGTCCAGTCCCGGCACCTCGACTTTGGAAAATTCCAGGCAGAGGAAACGCCCGCCGGGTTTGAGCACCCGCCGCGCTTCGGCCAGCGCCTGTTCGATATGGGTGACGTTCCGGATGCCGAAGGCAATGGTATAGGAATCAAAATGCGCGTCCGGGAATGGCAGGCTTTCGGCATTGCCGCATATCCACTCGATCGCTGTTTCGTTTTTCTCCGCCGCGCGGCGCACCCCCTCGTCCAGCATCTGCTGGTTGATGTCGCACACCGTCATGGCCGCTTCGCCGCCCCGCGCCCGCGCCAGTTCGACAATGCGGAAAGCGATGTCGCCGGTGCCGCCGGCCACGTCCAGGCTCTTCCAGCCCGGCTGGGGATTGAGCCATTCCACCATGGCGTCTTTCCAGATGCGGTGGACGCCGGCGCTCATCAGGTCGTTCATCAGGTCGTAGCGCGCCGCCACCGAGGAGAAGACCTCTTTGACAAGGGCCTCTTTTTCGCCTTCGGGCACGTCGCGGAAACCGAAACTGACGGTTTTCTCAGTCATAGCCGCAACATAGCTGCCCCGGCTGCAACAGGCTACCGCCGCGCCCCGCGACCATTTAATACGGGTCCATGCCTGAACTTCCCGAAGTCGAGACTGTGCGCCTGGGCCTGTTGCCCGTGATGGAAGGCCATGTCCTGACCGATGTTCAGACCCGGCGGGGCGATTTGCGCATTCCCTTCCCGCGCGACTTCACGGCCCGCATGCGCGGACGCCAAGTCACGGCTCTGCGGCGGCGGGCCAAATATCTGCTGGCGGACCTGGACAGCGGCGAGACCCTGGTGATCCATCTGGGCATGTCCGGCCGCATGAGTGTCTATGCCGAAGGAAAACAGCGCCGCATCGGCTCCTATGTCTATGACAAGGCGCCGCAAGGCGCCGGCACCGGCAAGCACGACCATGTGGTGTTCGAAACCGATGCCCCGGCCCGCATCATCTTCAACGATCATCGCCGCTTCGGGCTGATGACCTTGATCCAGACGGCACATCTGGACGAAGACAAGCTGTTCCGGGATATCGGCATCGAACCCCTGTCGGGGAAATTCAACGCCACCTATCTCGCGCATGCGCTGGACGGCAAGAAGACGCCCATCAAGTCGGCGCTGCTGGACCAGCGGCTGATCGCGGGGCTGGGCAACATCTATGTTTGTGAAGCCTTGTTCCGGGCGAAAATCTCGCCCAAGCGCCTGGCCGGGTCCATCCGCAAGGACCGGTTACCGCCCTTGGTATCGGCGATCAGACGCGTCCTGAAAGACGCCATCGCCGCCGGCGGCTCGACCTTGCGCGACCATGCCCAGGCCACCGGCGATCCGGGCAGTTTCCAGCATCATTTCCTGGTCTATGGCCGCGAAGGAAAAGCGTGCAAACTGGGGTGCAAGGGCACGGTCAAGCGCATCGTCCAGGCCGGCCGTTCCACTTTCTATTGTCCAAAATGCCAGACGTGAGACAGACATGAACATCACCACAGAGATCAAGGGTGCGGTGGGCATTGCCACCCTGAACCGGCCCGATGCGCTGAATGCGCTGAACACCGCGCTGCTGAACGAGCTGGCCGAGGCGCTGGAAGCCTGGGATCGCGGGACCGAGGTGCGCTGCATGATCGTCACCGGCAGTGAACGCGCCTTTGCCGCCGGCGCCGACATCAAGGAGATGGCGCCCAAAAGTTATTCCGACATGTACCGGGAAAACCTGTTCGGGGCGCAGTTCGATCGGCTGGCCCGCATCAAAAAGCCCATCATCGCAGCCGTCGCCGGCCATGCCCTGGGCGGCGGCTGCGAACTGGCACTGATATGCGATTTTATCATCGCCGCCGACACCGCCCGTTTCGGCCAGCCGGAGATCACCCTTGGCATCATGCCGGGGCTGGGCGGCAGCCAGCGGCTGACCCGTATTGTCGGCAAGTCCAAGGCCATGGATCTGTGCCTGACCGGCCGCACTATGGACGCGGCGGAAGCGGAAAGCTGCGGCCTGGCGGCCCGGGTGGTGCCGGCCGACATGTTGCTGGACGAGGCCTTGAAGGCGGCCCAGAAGATCGCCGCCCAATCCTCTCCCGCCGCCCAGATGGTCAAGGAGGCAGTCAATCGCGCCCTGGAAACCAGCCTGTCCGAAGGCCTGCATTTCGAGCGCCGGCTATTCCACGCCATGTTCGCCACCGCCGACCAGAAGGAAGGCATGGCGGCCTTTGCCGAGAAGCGCAAACCCGGCTTCAAGGACCAGTAGCCAAATATTGACCCGAAGCCCGTCCGGGGCTATACGCCCCCCTCTTTTCGCCTAAATCCAAGGACTTTTCATGCCCAATATCGCCTCCGCCAAGAAGCGCGTCCGCACCACGGCCAAGCGCACCGCCATCAATACGGCGCGCAAGACCCGCGTGCGCGGCTTTATCCGCAAGGTCGAGGAAGCCATCGCCTCGGGTGACAAGAAGGCCGCCCTGGCCGCCCTGAAGGCCGCGGAGCCGGAAATCATGCGCGGCGTGTCCAAAGGGGTGCTGCACAAGAATACCGGCTCGCGGAAAGTGTCGCGCCTGACCAAACGGGTCTCAAAACTGTCAAAATAACGAACATGCTGGAATCCTTGCGGATTCAAGTGCAGATCAAGGTCCGGAAGCAATTCCGGGCCTTTTTTATTTGTCCGTGTGCTGAGTGTCACCAAGGCGTGGTATTTCGCGGCGCAACACGGACGATTGGCGGCTTAAGTGACTGATTCAAAAAAGCTTGGTCCGGAACTGTCATTTTCCGTATACGTCACAACCATTTAGCTCATTCATAAAAGCGAAAAAATTTTCGAATCAGACCATTTGTTCGCAGTTCATTCCCTTGTAGAGCGAAGCGAGCTGGGCGTATCTTAACCAACGGGATGGGGTGTGCGCGGTCATGTTGAAGACAAAAACAAGTAAATCTAAAATATTCAGCATGGACTGGTGGTATTTCGGCCCTGCCCGAAAACATAGCAGTCCCTAAATTCTTCCAATTATGACGTTGTTGTGCTGGGCGAAGACCCCGGCCGCCCCTGAATTGTCACTTAGGCATCAAGCATGGCCCCTTCTTCCTCTTCCCCCTATGCCGGCGATATCAGCGCCACCGAGGCCTGGGAGCGCCTGAAGGCCAATCCCAAAGCCCAACTGGTCGATGTGCGCACCGTGGCGGAATGGAACTTTGTCGGCCTGCCCGACCTTTCCGAGCTTGGCCGCCAGGTCCATTGCATTGAATGGCAGAGCTTTCCCGGCGGGGCGCGCAATCCCGGCTTTGTGACCGAAGCCGGACAGGCGCTGGCTGATCCCTCCGCGCCGGTGATGCTGCTGTGCCGCTCGGGCGCGCGCTCCAGGGCCGCCGCCATCGCCCTCACCGAGGCCGGCTTTGCCCAGGCCTTCAACATTGCGGGCGGCTTTGAAGGCGATGCCGATCAAGAAGGCCATCGCGGCACGACCAATGGCTGGAAGGCCGAAAATCTTCCCTGGCGCCAAGGATAAGGCGTCAGGGGCTAGACCAACACCGGACACGAATACGTGCCGGAACAGGAACAACAAAAATGGGTAATGACATGGTGCAAGTAGGAAAATCGATACCGGACTGGCGGGCGGCATGGGCGGCGGTGCGCGAGCGCATGCGCCGCGAGTTGGGCGATCCGGTGTTTGACGCCTGGATCGGGCCGCTGAACCTGGAATCCTTCGACAGTGACGAGTTGAAAATCGGCGCCGCCAAGCCCTTTGTGCGCAACTGGGTGGCCAATCATTATGTCACCCGCATCGAAAAAGCCTTTCTTGCCGAGGGTTTCCGGCCCGCCTCACTGGCCATTGTGATCAGCGCCACGCCGGCCCCGGTGATCGGCGGCGCCATCCCGCGCGAGGCCCAGCATCAGGGCCTCAGCGATGCGCCGGCCAGCGTCTCCTACATTTCGCCGCGCAGCGAAAGCCGCGCCAATGAAGACGATAAAGGCCTGTGGAATCGGATGCTGCATCCACAGCAGACCTTTGACAGCTTTATTCCCGGCGCCGCCAACCAGTTCGGCCATGGCGCCGCGCGCAGCTTCGCCGATGGCCAGCAGGCCGACATTCCGCTGCTCTACATCCATGGCGGCTTCGGCCTCGGCAAGACGCATCTGCTGAATGCCGCGGCGCTGGAATTCCGCAAGCGCGGCAAGCGTACCTTGTTCCTGCGCGCCGAGGATTTCATGCGCCACTTCCTGGGCGCGCTCTATCGCAAGGACACCTTGGCCTTCAAGGAAGAGCTGCGCACCGCCGAAGTGCTGATCATCGACGACCTGCAGCATATCTGCCGCTCGGCCGCCACGGCGTCGGAGTTCCTCTACACCGTCAACGCCTTTGCGGATCTGCGCCGCCGGGTGGTGATCGCCGCCGACCGGCCGCCCCAGGCGCTGGAAGGCCTGGGCGCCGACGTCAAATCGCGGCTGGCCGGCGGGCTTTGCGTGGGCCTGGACAAGCCCGACCGCGACACAAGGCTTGCGATCCTCAAATCCCGCGCCACCGAATTCACCCGTCACAAGCCCGAAGTGGTGCTGCCTGAAAGCGTGCTGGAACGCATCGCCGACATGGACGATGCCTCTCCCCGCGAGTTGATCGGGGTCTTCACCAAGCTGGCCACCTATGCCGACCTGACCAAGAAGCCGGTCACCCTGGAGACCGCCGAGGAAGCGGTGGGCCTGCGGGCCGGGCCAGGGGCCAAGACCTCGATCGAGGACATCCAGAAAAAGACCGCCGAATTCTACAAGCTGGACGTGAAGGACTTTCATTCGCCCCAGCGCGCCCGCCGGGTCGCCCGCCCCCGCCAGGTCGCCATGTACCTGTCGCGCAAGCTGACCACCCGGTCCCTGCCCGAGATCGGGCGGCGTTTCGGGGGCCGCGACCACACCACGGTCTTGCATGCCTGCCGCCGCATCGAGGCCCTGATCGTGGAGGATGCCCTGTTCCGCCAGGAGGTGGATTTCCTCTCCCAGATGCTCCAGCGGCGCCCCGAAATCTGAGGACTTTTTCCAAGCCGGAAAAGCCAGTCTTTTCAGGGTCCAAAATGGGCGGAAAACTCCGGTTTTCCGCCTGTTTTTTTTGGCTTGAAACCCAGCTTTCTGCTATGGTCTGGGCCTTGAGTCTTGGGGCCAATCGGGGCTCTCCCAAACACAAGAAAAACGGGCATTTGCAGGCCTTGTCAGGCCGGCGAACCGGGCTAGCTAACCGAGCGGTAGAACGATGAAGATCAACGTTGAACGCGGCGCATTCCTGAAAGCGCTCAACCATGTGCAAAGCGTGGTGGAGCGCCGCAACACCATCCCGATCCTGTCCAATGTGCTGATCGAGGCCGCCAAGGGCCAGCTCAAGCTCACCGCCACCGATCTGGATATCGAGATTGTCGAAGCCCTGCCCGCCGATGTGCTGCGCAACGGCTCGGCTACCGCCCCCGCCCACATGCTCTACGACATTGTGAGGAAGCTCCCCGACGGCGCCCAGGTCCAGGCCGAGCTTCTGTCCAGCGAAGGCGGACGGCTGGCGGTGTCCGCCGGCACGTCGCGCTTTGAGCTGTCCTGCCTGCCGCGCGAGGATTTTCCCCAGATGGCGGCCGGCGCCCTGCCGCACAAGTTCCGCCTGGCGGCCGACGACCTCAAGCGCATCATCGCCAAGACGCGCTTTGCCATCTCGACCGAGGAAACCCGCTATTACCTCAACGGCATCTATGTCCATGCCGCCAAGGACGCCAAGCCGCCGGTGATGCGCGCCGTGGCGACGGACGGCCATCGGTTGGCGCGTTATGAATTGGAACTGCCGGACGGCGCCGGCGACATTCCGGGCGTGATCATTCCGCGCAAGACAGTGGGCGAGCTGATGAAGCTGCTGGACGACGCCGACGGCGCCATCGACATCTCGCTGTCGGACACCAAGATCCAGTTCGGCTTCAATGGCGTGGAACTGACCTCCAAGCTGATTGACGGCAATTTCCCGCCCTATGAGCGGGTCATTCCGTCCGGCAACGACAAGTCCCTGGCGCTGGAAGCCAAGGAGTTCGCGCAAAGCGTGGACCGGGTGTCCACCATCAGCGCCGACAAGACCCGCGCCGTGAAGCTGAATCTCAGCAAGGACAAGGTGACCCTGTCGGTGGTCAATCCCGAAAGCGGCACCGCCACCGAAGATGTGGGCGCCACCTACAGCGCCG
>JAEKMB010000304.1 GCA_019508105.1 Alphaproteobacteria bacterium | reverse complement strand
CTGCCGCCGGCAATCTGGCGGGATGGAATCGTTACAGCGGCCCGCACGCGCCGGGTTATGTGGCGCAAGTGTTCAACATGTCGCTCCATGGCGATGCCGCCGGCATCACAAAGGCGATGCTCAAATCAGCCGACGGGGCCAATGCCGTGCTGATGACGTTCGACACCCACGGCCTACCCTATATGTCGCTATGGAAGAATGAAGTGACGGCCAGGGGCGGTTATGTCACCGGGCTGGAGCCGGGCACCGGCTTTCCCAACACCAGGCCGCAGGAGCGCGCCGCCGGGCGTGTCCCCAGGCTGAAGGGCGGCGAAATCTGGCGCACGCATCTGGCCATCGCGGGACTGACCAGCAAGAGCGAAGTCGATCAGGCCGCCGCCGCCATCCACAAGCTGGCGCTGGCGCCGCCGGTGATCGACAAGACCACGACCGGGCCCTAGCGCTCGGCCCTTAACGCGTTGCAGGCTTGGGCGCGGCCAGGTCGAACTTGCCCAAGGTACAGGTCTGGCCGGAATTCAGCACCTTGAAAGTCTGCTCATACTCGCAGATCTCGCCGGTGCCGGGCACGTTCCAGGCCAGGCCTTCATAGCGCAGGTCGGTGCAGATACCCTGCAGATGGTTCACCAGGGTGCGGCCGTCGCGCAGCTTGATGGTTAGCAACCTGCCATCGTCGGAATGGGTACTGACGATGTCGCGGCTCAGCACGCACATGCCGCGGGCCATGGCCGGCGACGCGGCAACCACTGCCGCCAGCGCCAAAGTTGCAACCAGGGTTTTCATGAAACCTCCAAAGTGATCCTTCATCGGGATTGTCCGCCAAACCCCGTCCTATGACAAGTGTCATAGTTCCGGTTCCCCTGGAGAAGCAGGCGCGAAACCGCTAGATTCCCGCGGCATTGATGCGCGAACGGGACCATGGCCGACAATCTGCAGGACCAAATTGCCGGCATATGGGCCCGGGCGCTCGGCGTCAAAAAAGTGACGCCGGACGACAATTTCTTTGCCCTGGGCGGCCATTCCCTTCTGGGCGTCAAGCTGCTGGCGGAGATCCAGGCCAGGACCGGCATTGAAGAAGAATTGAAGCTCAGCGACCTGCTGGAGTGTCCCACCCTGGGTGAATTCACCGCCCACCTGGAAAGCCTGATGGCGCCCAGCGCAGAGACCGGCAGCCTCTAGAACCACGCAATCGTCAAAGCGACAGCGCCGTCTACGGCAAAGCGGCCGCTGAGGCGCCTGCCGGCGTGATCGGCGGTGAAGCTGTCTTGCCGCAGATCGATGGTGATGTCGCGAAATGCCAATGCCCCGCGCAGCCGCCAGGCCTTGAAGGCGGCTTCCTTGGCGCTGAACAGCAAGGTCGCCGCTACAGCGGCATCGGCGTGTCCCGCAAGCTGCGCCTGTTCCACCGCATTGAACAATCGCGGCCACAATTTCGCCGTCACGCCTCCCACCTGTTCGGCGTCAATGCCCAATCCGGAAAAGCGCCCCACCTCGCACACCACCGCCGCAGCATATCCGCTGGTATGGGTGATGCTGCCCAGGATGCCGGGCGGCCAAAGCGGCGCCCCATCCTCCCCTATGGCAATCGCCGCCTCGCCATGGCCCAGGGGCGCCAGCGCAGCGCGGGCGCAAGTGCGGCCCATGGCAAAATCGCGATGGCGCTTGGACGCCGCGCTTGCGACAAGAATTTCTTCGTCCGCGAGGAGCGCCAGCGCCTGGCCGGTATCGCGCAGTTCGGCGCCGGACATGCCCGGCTGCAACAATCCCGCGATCAAGCGGGAACCGTTTGCGCAAAAACCTGGAACAGCGTCGCGGTGAAACTGTCCTGGTCGGCTGGGCCCACCACATCCTGGAAGAAATGCAGCGACATCTGCACGTCATGGCCCATGTCCATCACATGCAGGAACAGCGGCGAGGACCGGCGCGGCCAGGTCTGCGTCGTGGACGTGATCGCAGGCGGCCAGGGCAGCGCGGCACCGCTATCAGGTGCGGCGCGTGCTTGCGCTTTTTCCCGCGCTGTGCCCGCCGAATAGTAATTGAACACCGCCGGTATCTTGTTTTCATGGTCGCGCGGCTCGATTCCAGGCCTGACAGCGTGCGGTGCCCAGAAATGCAGACTGGGAATACGCATCGCCAGCGAAGCATCATATTCCGCCAGGATGCCGCGCAGCACGCTTTCGAAATCGCTGGCCGAAGGGACGCTGATTTCCACCGCATCGGCGCAGAACATCAGGCCGACGGTATTGGCCAAGTCCAGCGAGGTGCGCTTGTCGCCCAGGACGCGCAAGGGGAAACGCTCCATCCCGGCCCAGCGCGCCAGGGCGATGGAAAAGATGGTGAGATAGACAAGAAAAGGCGTGACCTTCATGGCGTCCGCGATGGCGCCGACCTTGTCGCGGACGCGGCCCGGCATGGTGAAATTCCTGACGACGCGGACGCCGTTGCCCCATAACAGGGGGGCCCCGGTGGATGGCGCCTTCATCATCGGCTGGCGGCGATACCAGTCCCGCCAATGGGTGATGAGCTGGTCGCCTTGCGGCCCGGCCAGGCAGGCGCGTTCCGCCAGGGAATAGTCATTATAGAGTGCAGACGGCGCCACCTTCGGCGCGCCATGGTCCAGGATATCGTGGATCTCTTCGAGCAGGATGTTGCGGGTGCCGGCATCGGCGATCATGTGGGCCGCGGAAATCGCCGCCAGGCTCTCCCCGCCCGGCAGGGCGAAGACCTTGGCGCGGGTCAGCCATTGCCCTTCAATGGCATTCAGCCGGCTGCAGAATTGCTGCGCCCCCTGGGCGGCGGCATCGGCGGAAGCCTGTTCCTGTTCCACCTCGAAGGCGTCCGCCGGATTGAGAAAAGCGGCAAGCATCTCGCAGTCGGATTCAAAGCGTGTCCGAAGCGCGTCATAGCGGGCAATCACCTGATGGATGGCGGCGGTCACGGCGGCCGCGCCATGGGCAAACCTCCCTACCATGGGGATGTTCAACGCCACCGGCTTGCCTTCCTCCGCGCCGCCGGCAAAGCGCCACCACATTTCCTGCGCCACCGACGGCGTCAGCGGACCTTGAATCGCGCCCGCCGTCTTCAGGGCGCGCGCCGCGCTCCGAGTCTTGAGATAATCCAGCATCGCCGCGCGATTGGCGCGCAGGGCCTCGCGGTCGGCGCCGGTCAAGGCATCCTTGGGAGACCGATAGCGAATTTCCTCGCCCGCCAGCGACAACAGGATGCCCCGGCTTTCCAGCCCGGCGATCAGGGTGGCGACGGTGGTCACGCCACGCGCTGCGGCTTGAACAGCAGAGTTGTCACCAGCAGCACGGCCATGACGGACGCGAAACTTTCGAAGGCGGCATGGTAATTGCCGAACTTGTCATACATGAAGCCGGCAAAACGCACCGCGGCGATGGCCATCAAGGCCGTCAGGGTGAAGCACCAGCTGAAGACCCTGGCGAAATGCGCCGAGCCGAATATCCCGGCAATCAACCCCGCCGCTGTTGGGAGGGCGCAGCCCAGCGCGGCACCCCCCAGGCAGGCGCTCACCATCAGGGCCGGCTGCGAAGCCAAAAGACTGAGAGACAACCATGACAAGGTCATTGCCAGCGCCGCGGCGGTCAGCAAGTAACGCTGGTTGATGCGATCGGCCAGCAGCCCAGCACCAATCTTGGTGATCGCCGCCGTGATGGCGAACAGCGACACGCTCAACGCGGCCGTCGTCGGGGCCATCCCCAACTGGGCGCCATAAGGCACCAGGCTGACGACCAGGACCTGGCTGGTTCCGGAAATGATCGCCAGGGTGAGGGCCGGAATCCAGAAAGCAGGGCTGAACAGGAACATTGTCCAGTTCAGCGACGGCGCATCGCCAAGGACCGCCGACGGGCGGCCCTGATTCTCCGGATGATCCGTCAAACCAAGATCGGCAGGGCGGTCGCGTATCGCCAGAAGCGTGACGGCAATGATCACGGTCGCCGTTATCAGGCCTTCATAAAACAAGGCCTGCCGCCAGCCATATTGCTGGATGGCATGACTCAGAAGCGGCGCCACCAATCCGCCGCCGGAGGTGGCGACCGCGGCGATGCCCAGCGCCAAGCCGCGGTGGCGATAGAACCACCGCGAGGCCAGGGTTGTGGTGTTCAACTGGCCCAGTCCCATGAAGACCGCAGCCATCGGCACCAGCAGGATTGCCGCCATCACGGCCAGCGAATGCGTCCATGCAATCGCGCACAGTGATGCCGCCAGGATCAGCGCGCATACCACCATCAGCCGGCGTACCGGCCAGTGGTCCAACAGCCTGCCGGTCAACGGCGCCATGAACACGACACCCAAGAAAAGTATCGGGCCTGCGCTGGTCGCGGCGGCGCGGGAAATATGAAATTCGGTTTGTAGCGGCAAGACGAAGAGGCCGGCTGAATAGAGGGTGGCCCCCTGGACCAGCAGCTCGGACAAGGCCGAGGCCGCCAGGACAACCCAGCCATAATAGATCGAGCCGCGCATGACAGATTCCCCCCGAAACGCCCAGCAGGTTATGCCATGGGAGCGCGGGTTGGGAAAGAAATCGTCCGGTTAGAGCAAGGCGCCGGGGATCGAGGCGATCTGGTTTTCCCAGCTTTCCTCATTCTCGGAACGGCGCGGCGTATAGCGGCACAGGCACATTATAAAGGACGGTTCGTCCTTGTCGTTGGCCAGCGGCACATACAGATGCTCGGCATCCAGATATTCGCGCCCGCGGAAATGGACGCGCCCGATAAATCGCAGCGGCTGCCCGGAGTTCAGCACAAGGTCGCCACATTCATTCCAGCGCGGCACCAGTTCAGCCGGCACGCATTCCTCAAATGTTTTACCGGTGACATGGCCCGCGATATCGGTAAGACCGCTTCCTATCAGGCGGAACATGTACTGGGACGGATTCGTCGAAATCCGTTCGAATAACGCGATATTGCGCAGCACATCTTTGAGATCGCGCGGTGTGATCTGTGAGCGCCGCGGCATCTTGGCGCTGCCGCGCCTCGTTTCCCAAGTCGTCAAGAAGCGGTCGTAAAAATCGTCCGTAAAGGCCAAGCCGTTATCGCAGAAATAGTGCCATTTCTGCTCGGCGGCCTTTTGGTTAAGCGTGCGGACTGCGGCATCTAGATTCATGCCCGGATTTTGCAGCAAAAAGACTGAACAGTCGGTAAAGCACAAGCGTAGAGGCCTGACATCTCATGCCGAAATGCCGACTGCAGGTGCAATCTTCTGTTGGCCCCTGGTCCTCGCCCCCCGGCCGCGACCCTGTCTACAGTTGCTTAATAAAGCGATAATCAGGGTGATTCGGCGGCAAAGCAGAACCCTCGCCGACCGCAGGTTGCAAGTTTGTACACCACAATCGCTAACCACAAACGCGATTGTTATTTCTACCCGGGCGCCAAACTCATATGGTTTCGAAAATGTTAAAAACCGCCGAACACATGGCTCAGTCTCAGAGACGGGCGGGTTCCCTTGAACCCGTGCGCGAGGTGCAGCACGGCAAGTACAAGCTTGACGAGCTTGACGCAGCTCGCGTCGCCAAGCACCTGGTCATCTTTGAGCCGAGCGAGCAGGTCATTGCTGACCTGGTCGATAAGGCTCGACTGAGCATCCCTGCCTTGGCCCCTACCGCCGAGGCCCTGAGGGTACAGCGCCACAATCCCATCTGCATCATGGCGCTAGCGCGCAAGAGCAAGTTTGATCCCCGCCAACCGGTTGGTGAAGGCTTTATTGCCATTTTGCCGCTGAACGAACTGGGGCTGCAGGTTCTGGCGCTGGATAGTTTCGACGCCACGCGTCCGGATTTGAGGTTGATAGCCGGCCCGACAGAGCGCCCGGCGGGAATTTACATGTGGGGCGTATACGCGCCCGGCTCATTGGCGGCCGGCATCGCGTTGTTCATGGAGAAAATGTCATCGCCCCAGTATGCCGGTGTCAGCCTTTACTCCCGGCCGATTACGGAAATGGGGCGAAAATATCAGGAGGTTCTGGGCCTGACGCAAGGCGTGCAGATCGGCGCCACGAAAGCGCCGCATATCTGGACTTTCCCGCGTACACCGCAGCCGCCCATTTATGACAGCTATGTTCCTCGTTCGGGTCAGAAGACTGTCGGCATAACCGTTGCCCGCAATTTGGAAGACTTGGGTCGTATCATCGCCCTGCGCAGCGCTGTCTATATCGGCGAACAGGAATGCCCGTATGAAGAAGAGTTCGACGGCAACGATCTCGCCGCTACGCATCTTCTCGCCTATATCGGCGATGAGCCGGCGGGCGGGCTGCGCCTGCGCTTTTTCGCCGATTTCGCCAAACTGGAACGGCTTGTCGTCCGCAAGGAATTCCGCAAGACCCGGACGGCCTTCCAGTTGGTAAACGCCGGCCTCGATCTTTGCCGCAAGAAAGGGTATCGCCGCGCCTACGGCCATTCTCAGACGCGGCTGGTTAATTTTTGGGGCCGCTTCGGTTTCCGTACTTTCGACGGCGCCAAATCGTTTGTTTTTTCCGATTTTGATTATGTGGAGTTGGCCGCCGATCTCGAACCGGATAGCGATGCTGTACGGATCGGCGGGGGCCAAGAAAAGCTGACCACGGCGATTGGCGCCGAAACCACCCTCCCAGATCGGGCGGGTGACAACATCCGCGTCTGACGCTAGCTTGCCTTTTAACCGGGGGGCGCCGGGAACGTTCGAATCGTTGACACATCAGTTCTGCCGGGGGTGGGATGGATTTTCGCAGCCTGGTTGCCGCCCTCCCGGGGAAAAAGGCGTCTGTATACACTTTCGATCGCGGCAAGACCGTCCGCCATCCCCATGCCGCCCTGCACGCCGATGTCGTCGACGCCCGCACCCGGCTGCGCAACTGGGGCGTGGGGGTGGGCACCCGGGTGGGCATTTACGCCCCCAATTCCTATCAATGGCTGGTGCATGACCTGGCGCTGATCGAACTGGGCGCCATCCTGGTGCCCTTTACCGATGATTTCGCCGGCAAGGTGAATCAGGATCTGCTGGACCAGTACAACATCGCCCTGCTGCTGATCGCCAAAAGTCATGCGCGGATTTTTGCCGACAAGCCCGCCCATGTCGCCTTCCTGGACGCCCATAACAGCGACGTCCACGCCCAGGAACGGCCGCCTTCCGGGGACGCGGACGAAGCCGACCAGCACAGTCTGGTCTTTTCTTCAGGTTCGGCCGGCGGCCTGAAGGGCCTGGTGATCAGCCGCAAGGGTGTGGAAGAGACCATACCGCCGGTGATCGAGGCGCTGCAGATGCGCTCCTCCGACAGGCTGCTGCTGTTTCTGCCCATGTCGAATTTCCAGCAACGCAACCTGTGCTATTCGGCGCTGTGGTACGACTTCGACCTTATCATCACCGACTATACCCAGCTGTTCGCCGCCATGCCGGCGCTCAATCCCACAGTGCTGATCGCGCCGCCGGTGCTGTATCAGATGATGTACAGCGAGTATGAGAAATATCCCGCCTGGAAAAAAGCGCTGTGGGGGGCGCTGGGCTCGGTGCTGAGTTTCGTGCCTTCGCCCCTGCGCCAGGGCTTGGCGCGCACTCTGTTCCAGGATTTCTACAAGCAGTTCGGCAACAACATGCGGATGCTGGTGACCGGCATGGCGCCGATCCGCCGCAATCTGGGAAAATTCTTCCAGCGCATGCAGCTGCCCTTATGCGAGTCCTATGGCATGGTGGAGGCGGGCTCCATCACCTATCGCCCCGCCGAGTCCCGGCAGTTCGGCTCGGTCGGGAAGGTGCTGCCGGGCACCAGCCTGACGTTCGCACCGGACGGCGAAATCATCGTCACGCGCCAGGCCCCCTTGACGCTGCGCTACTTCCAGTGCGCCGAAGGCGAGAATGAGCGCACCTTCGTGGCTCCTGGGCGCATCGCCACCGGCGATATGGGCCGGCTCGACAAGGACGGCAATCTCTACCTGCTCGGGCGCAAGAAAGAGCTCCTGATCACGCCGGGCGGGACCAAGATCCATCCTGAAACCATCGAGCAGGAACTCAACAACAGCCCCGACGTGTCCCATGCGGTGATCTGCTTTCGGCCCCATGCCACGCAATTGACCTGCGTGGTGGATCTGGTGCCGCCGGGCGGCAAGGAAGCCCGCCAGCGGGTGAAGAAGTTTGTCGGCAGCCTGCCATCCGCGAAAAAGGCCGCCCCCTTTGTCGAAGTGATCTTTGCCGACGAGCCCTTCACGCGCGAAAACGGCATGCTGCGGCCCAATCTGAAGATCGACCGCAAGGCGATTCTGGCCCGTTACGTGACTTAATCCGCCGGCTGCGGCGCATCATGGGCCTTCGGCCTGCGGCACAGCCATACCAGCACGATCGCCGCCAGGCACAGCCAGGCCGAGACCATGAACATGTCCACCGAGGCCAGCAGGTAGGACTGCCCGATCATGCCGCGCAGCACCGCGCCCTTGGCGGCCAGTTCGGACAGGCCCATCTCCTGCAGCGACGACAGCATGGCGTTGAACGCCGGTGTGAAGCCCGAGGTCATGTCGGCCAGCCGGCTTTGATGCAGCGCCTCGCGCCGGTCCCAGAAGGTGGTGACCAGCGACACCGAAAAGCCCGCCGCGATGATGCGCGCGAAGTTGGATAGGCTGGCGGCGGCGGGGATTTTCGCCTTCGGCACGCCGTCCAGCAGAATGGAGATGGTGGCGATGAAGAAAGAACCGGAGGAGATGCCCTGCACCATCAGCGGCAGGGCGATGGCCATGAAGCTGGCATCCGCGGTGAGTCCGGCGCGCATGAAATAGGAAATCGCCGAGGCGGCGAAAGCCACGGTGGCGACCAGCCTGGCATCGAAACGGTTCATCAACCGGGCCGCCAGCGGCGTCATTAGGACGGCGATGGCGCCGGTGGGCGCACTGACCAGTCCCGCCCAGGTGGCGGTATAGCCAAGCTGGGTCTGCAGCCAGAGCGGGATCAGCAGCATATTGGCCAGGAACACGCCATTGCCCAGGCAGAAGACGATGGTGCCCAGGGTGAAGTTGCGCTCGCGGAACAGGGACAAGTCCAGGATGGGATGCTCCTCGGTCAGCTCCCACAGCAGGAAGGCGATCAAGCCGGCCGCCGCCACCAGCGCCAGCACGACGATCTGGGTGGAGCCGAACCAGTCGGCATTCTTGCCGGTGTCCAGCATCACCTGCAGCGCGCCGGCCCAGACGATCAGGAGGCCCAGCCCCACCATGTCGATCGGCGGCTTGGCCGTGGCGCTTTCGCGCGATGCCAGGTTGCTCCAGCACAGCGCCGCCACCACCAGCCCCACCGGCACATTGATCAGGAATATCCAGCCCCAGTTCCATGAGTCCGAGATATAGCCGCCCAGAATAGGACCGCAGATCGGCGCCACCAGGGTGGTGATGGACCAGATGGCCAGGGCCGTGGTGCGCCGCTGGCGCGGAAAAATGGACAGCATCAGCGCCTGGGAGCCCGGAATGATGGGACCGGACACCGCGCCCTGCAGCACGCGGAAGAATACCAGCGACTCCAGGCTCCAGGCCAGGCCGCACAGCAGAGACGCGATGGTGAAGCCCAGCACCGACAGGACAAAGACCTTCACCACGCCATAGCGGTTCATCAGCCAGCCGGTAATGGGCACGCCGATGCCGTTGGCGACGACAAAAGCGGTGATGATCCAGGTGGACTGACCGGTGGAAGCGCCCAGATTGCCGGCAATGGTGGGTAGCGAGACATTGGCGATGGTGGTGTCGAGCACCTGCATGAAGGTGCCCATGGCCAGCGCGAAAGCGGTGACCGCCAGCGCGGCTCCTTTGAGGGGCGTGTCGGCGGCGCTGCTCACCGG
>JAEKMB010000303.1 GCA_019508105.1 Alphaproteobacteria bacterium | reverse complement strand
ATCTCGGTGCGTCTGAATGAGTCCGGCACGACCCTGATCGAGGTGCACATCACCACCGAAGGCAATGTCGACACTTGCAAGGTCGTCAGCAGCTCCGGCTCGGAACGGCTGGACACGGCCGCCTGCGATCATGTCAAACGCGTCTGGCGCTGGCAGCCGCCCACCGTGCAGGGCGTCGTCCACGACGTTTCCACCCAGATCCGCATCACCTGGGATCTTAAAGACGCGAAATAATCACCGCCTATCCACGAAATTCATCGGTTTACCACAGAGCAGAAAAAAATGAACTTCAAGAAACTGACGATCGCTGCCGCCATCGTCGCCATGACCAGCCTGAGCGCCGTTGCTCCGGTTTATGCCCAGGCCGCTCCGGCGCCTGCCGCCGCCGCCCCGCCGGCTGCGCCCGCTGCCGACGCCGCCCCCCCGGCGCCTGCTCCGGCCGGCGACGCCGCTCCTGGCAGCGCCGCCTCCAAGGTCAACGCCGCCGACGCCTCGACCCCCTACGGTCTGAAGCACATGGTCGAGAATGGCGACTGGATCAGCCGCATCATCCTGGGCACCCTGGTCATCATGTCGGCCGGCACCTGGTACATCTTCTTTACCAAGTGGATCGAACAGCAACGCCTCATGAACCAGGCCTCGCAGGTCGAGAAGAAGTTCTGGACCTCCGCCACCCTGAATGAAGGCGTCGACAAGTTGCCCAAGAACTCCGTCTTCCGCGGCATCGCCGAAGCCGGCCTCAAGGCTTCCACCGGCGGCACCACCCTGGTGGGCCTATCGGACTGGATCGGCATGACCCTGACCCGTCAGCTCGAAGACGCCAATGCCCGTATGCAGGGCGGCATCGCCTTCCTGCCCGCGGTGCTGCTGTACAACTACCTGGTCCGCCGCAACAAGGTGATCACCGAGAAGCTGCGCGCCTTCGCGGGCGACCTGCAGGCCTATCTCATCAGCAAGAGCAAGTAGGCTGAGCCGATAGTCTCACGGAGATAAAATTATGTCAGTCGACGTCCAGCATGCCGTAGAGGACGACGAGCAGGAATTGAACGTCACGATCAACACCACCCCTTTGGTGGACGTGATGCTCGTCATGCTCATCATCTTCCTGGTCACCATTCCGGTGGTGCTCAAGGTGGTGCCCGTCACGTTGCCGACCTATCGCAATATCGTCACTCAGACCAAGCCTGAAAATATTGTGATCGCGGTGACCGAGGACGAGCAGACCTACTTCAACAACGTCCCGGTCGATCAGACGACGATGACGCGCAACTTTGTCGACGCCCTGAAGCGGGCGCAGGCGGCCAACAAGCCGCTGCCCGAAGTGCATATCCGCGGCGACAAGGGTGTTCGTTTCGAAGCTATCGGCCGCGTCATCCTGGCCTGTCAGAAGGCCGGCATCCAGAAAGTGGGTTTCATCACCGAACCCCACTCTCTCGAAGCCAGCAGCTATTGAGGTAATTCGCCATGGCAATGAGTACTGGTACCGCTGAAGGCGAGGTGATGGTGGAGATGAACACCACGCCGCTGATCGACGTGATGCTCGTTCTGCTCGTCCTTCTGATCGTCACCCTGCCGATCCAGACCCATGCAGTGAAGCTGGACATGCCCGCCCCCAACGCGACCCCGCCGACGGTGATCCCGGAGACGGTGGAGCTGGGTGTGGACTTTGACGGCACCATCACCTGGAATGGCGCCGCGGTGGACCGCCCCACCATGGACGCCTATTTGGAGGATGCGGCCAGGAAGAACCCGCAGCCCGAAATCCATGTCAATCCCAACCGGTTGGCCAAATATGACGCCGTGGCCCGCGTGCTGGCGGATGCCCAGCGCCTGGGTGAGACCCATATTGGTTTTAGCGGGATTGACCAGTATAATTAGGCCGTGAGGGTCATGGCCGTCGGTGAAAAGCGTGCGGCAACCCCGCACGCTTTCCCTTTTTGTGAATGAATATGAGGTCTTGTCATGACTGTCCGTAAACTGCGTGCCGCCCTGACGGCGATTCTTCTGGGAACCGCTGCCGCCGGCGCGGCCCTTGTCCTGGCTCCCGCCGCCCAGGCCGCCACGGTCAGCGCCAAGGTCGGGCCGCTGCTCAAGGAAGCCCAGGCGATGATCGCGGCCAAGAACTACGCCGGCGCCAGGACCAAGCTGAATGAAGCAGAGGCTGCCGCCTCCAGTTCGGATGATCGCGCCGTCATCAGCCAATTCAAGAGCGCGATTGCGATCTCCTCGGCGGATCCCAACACCCCCGGCGGCGCCAAGGCCAAGTTCGCCCAGGATTATAATTCGGGCAAGTTCAAGGAGGTGATCGCCGACGCGGAGTATCTGAAGAAGAACAATGTCTTCGACGCCCAGTCCCAGCTGATCGTCGGCCAGGCCTATTACAAGGCGCGCGATTTCGCCGGCTGCGTGCGCTACAGCAAGTCCCTGGGCGGCAGCGAGACCGCGCTGGCCCTGCAGGCGCGCTGCGCCTATGAAATCGGCGACGACGCCACCCAGCGCGACGCGCTGGAACAATTGGTCGCCCGTACCGGCAAGGCGGAATATTGGACCGGCCTGCTCAAGCTCGGCGAGCGTTCGCGCGGCCTTTCCGACCACAACACCCTGGACATCGCCCGCATCCGCCTTCTGACCGGCAGCATGTCGGGCAAGGACGACTATATCTCGCTCGGCCAGTTCGCCCTGCAGTTCAAGTTTGCCGCGGAAGCCCAAGGCGTACTGGAGAAGGGCGTGGCCGCCAAGCTACTGACGGATGACCGCTCGCAACGCCTGCTGAGCACGGCCAAGCAGATGGCTGCGGCCCGGGCCGCCAGCGAGGCCAAGGACCTGGCCGCCGCCAATGCCGCGCCCCAGGGTGATGACTTGGTCGCCATGGGCGAGAACATGATCGGTGAAGGCAAGGCCAAGGAGGCCATCGGCGTGATCCAGAACGGCCTCAAGAAACCGCTCAAGGACGCCAACAACGGCCAGATGCGCCTAGGCCAGGCCTATCTCGCCGCCGGCCAGAAGGGCGATGCCAAGGCGGCCTTCGCCAAGGTCAAGGCGCCCGAGAAGGATGCCGTGGTCGCCCACTTCTGGACCCTGGTGGCCAGCCACTGATCTTTTCCTTATCACGGAAAAAGGGCGCTGATGTCAGCGCCCTTTTCTTTTTGTCTGACTGCTGACTCTGACCAGTCGCGGCCATGAATTCGCCCTGGCCATGGGCCTTGACGGTCACACGCCGCCGGCACTCCTCAAATCGGCCCTTTGAAAACGACCTTTTTGGACAGCGTGAAATTGAACGCCAGTCCCAGCAGTACGCCAAACACCAGCGCGACGGTCAGATCGTTGAGCGGCGGCGGGGCAAAACGCACCAGCACCGAATAAAGGCCGACATTGACCAGCCCGCCGACCGCGTTCGCGGCCAGAAAGCGCAGCCATTCCCGGCCCGTGGCCAAAAACCCGCGTGCGCGCGTGGCGGCGAAGGTGAAATAGCGGTTGCCTGTCCAGGTGAAGGTGGCGGCACAGAACCAGGATAGCAGGCGCCCCAGATAGGGTCCGCTGCCCAAATGCACCATCAGTTGCAGCACGGACCAGTCCACCGGCATGCCCAGTGCTCCGATCACCGCAAAGCGCAGGATGGAAAGCCGTTTGAGCCGCTCGACGATGGTCACTTGAGATCTGAGGGGCCGGGGATCGCCAGATAGGCCATGCGCTTGGCCTCCCAGCGGCCTCGGGTCACCGTGTCCAGGATCAACCCGCAGGTCAGCGACAGGAAGGCGATCACCATAAGGCCTGTGGCCAGCACTGCGGTAGGCAGACGCGGCACCAGGCCGGTACTGAAATATTCATGCACCACCGGCGCCCCGATCAGGCTGGCCACGGCGGCGAACAGCAGAGCGATGGTGGCGAAGAACACCAGCGGGCGCTCCTCGCGCACCAGATAGCCGATGGTCCCCAGAATGCGGAAGCCGTCGCGATAGGTGTTGAGCTTGGAAACCGAGCCCAGCGGACGTTCCTTGTAGCGCGTGTCCATCTCCGACATGGGCATCATCAGCCGCACGGCATGGACAGTCAGCTCGGTCTCGATGGCGAAGCCTTCGGCGGTGAAGGGAAAGCTTTTCACGAACCGCCGCGAGAATACGCGATAGCCGCTCAACATGTCCGACAGGTTCACATTGAACAGCAGCGAGGTCAGGCCGGTCAGCATCCGGTTGCCCAGCACATGGCCCGGACGATAGGCGGCGGCATCGGTGTGGATGCGCCGGGCGGTGAGAAGGTCGGCGCCATCGCCGATCATCTGGGAAATCATGCGGGGAGCGGCGCCGGCGTCATAAGTATCGTCCCCGTCCACCAGCACATAGATGTCCGCCTCGATATCGGCGAACATGCGACGCACCACATTGCCCTTGCCCTGGCGCGATTCATTGCGCACCACGGCGCCGGCCTCAGCGGCGCGGGCCGCGGTCTGGTCCCTGGAATTGTTGTCATAGACATAGACCGCAGCGCCCGGCAGGGCGCTGCGGAAATCCTTCACCACCGTGGCGATGGCGGCTTCCTCGTTATAGCAGGGCACCAAGACGGCGATTTTCATGATTTCCTGGCCAGTGGGCACCATTGATAGGTGCCGATGAGGTTTGTATCGAATTGCTGGCACTCCGGCCAGCGGATGGCGAGCCGGTAGTCGGCCAGGGCGTCACGGGCGCGGCCCATGTCGCCGGCGTCCGCGATCAGATAAAGCTCGCCGCCGGCCCTCAAATGTCCTGCCACCCGGCGCATCATCTCCTTGGTCATTTTGGTGCCGTCGCGCGGCTGCACCATCCAGCCGTCAATCCGCAGCACCGGGATCTGGGGCGGCAGGGTGGTGGCGATGAATCCCATGGGCGCGTCACCCGTCATCACCACCATGGTCTTGCCTGGATGGGGAATCGGAGGCAGGGCTGCATCGACATAGGGCTCCTCGATCGGCGCCCGTTCCAGGAAATCGCTGCGGGCGGTCAGCAGGCAGGCGGCGCACAGTCCGCCCAGCGCCAGGTAGCGGCTCTTGCGGGAGAGCGGCAACAGGCCCACCGCCGCGATGATCAGCAGCGGCGCCAGCATCTCGTACAGGATGATGTAGCGGTAAATCGCGAAGAACTTCAGCCAGGCGAAATAGGACACGGCCGAAAAGGCGAACAGAATGGCGGTGACGCGCTTGTCGATCAGGGCGTCACGGCTCTCGCGCTTCAGCAGCCACACGATCCCCGCCGCAATCACCAACAGATAAACCAGCAGCACGCGAATATCCTGGAAGCCCAGATCGTCGGCGACGTGCCAGTCCAGGGTGAACAGGATGGGAAAGAAAATCTGGCGCCAGAAATGGCCGGGCACAAAACGCAAGTCCCGATAGGGCGCCGCCAGCGCCAGCGGCGATTTCCAATATTCGTTGAAATAGGGAAACAGCGGATTGCCGGTGAGATGGTAGATGTAAAGCATCCACGGCCCGCTGAAGGCCGCAAAGCCGATCACCCCCGCCAGGCCGCCCGCCAGCAGCCGCACCAACTGGTGTTTCCAATCACCGCCCAGCGCTATCAGGGCGGCGGCAAAGCCGATGCAGAAAGGCATTTCCGGCAGCTTCAGGCCCATCGCCATGCCGGTGAGCAGGCCTGCCGCCGCCGCGATCAGCGCCGCCCGGCCCAGAGGACCCTGGCGCAGCGCGTCGCGCTTCAGCACCAGGATGGCCAGCGCGGACAGAATGAACACGCTCATCACATTGTCGTAATAGGTGGTGCCGAACTCGGTCAGGGTCAGCGCCCCCACCAGCCCCAGCAGCGACAAGGCTCCGGCCATCAGCTTGATGTCGGCCTGGCTCACATTTACCCGCAAGGAGGCACGCGCCATCAGGTAGAGCGGCACCATGTTGGCGCCCTGCGCCGCCCCCAGGAGGCCCAGCACGATCCAGGCGCGGGTATGGGTGGCCAGCCAGTAGAAAGGAATGTCGAGATAGGGATTGTAGTAGCTGGCCTGGTGGGCCACCGCCATGTCGATCCCCATGCGGTGGTTCAGCAGGGCATAGGGCCCGTACCAGTGGTAATTGCGGAAATCCCAGCTGGTATCCTTGCCCAAGAGGATGACAAACCCCGCCCAGAACAAAAGCCCCAAGCCAAGGAACGCATATTCGCGGGCCGTGAGGCGGCTGGGCATAAGGGAACGGGAACCTGGGCTTTCGGACCCGTTCTAGCCTGTCTCAGTCCCGCCGATAAGCCCTTGCGGAGAACGGCTTAGCCCGCCGTGGTCTTTTGGTCCCTGGGTTCGTCGCGCGTGCTCACGGCGTGAAGTCCGCTCCGCGCGGCGCTCCTGCCCAGCAACCAAAATCCCTACGGCTGTTACGGAGGTTTGGTCAGGATGTCTGGTTCGACCGCGATATTGCCCAAAAACTGGAGGGTACAGGCCCGCCAGGAATGGCTTTCAGCAAAGGCCCGGGGGGTCATGGGACGGGGATTGCGGGCCAGCGCCAAGGCCCCCAGACAGGCCTTGGCCAGGTCCTCGTCCAGCACCGCCACATCGCTGCTCCCCGGTATATCCGGACCTACCACGTCGCGGGGGCCTTCCACCGGATAGGCCGCCACCGTCAGCCCGCAGGCCAGGGCCTCCAGGGTCACCAGCCCGAACGTGTCGGTGCGGCTGGGAAAGACGAACACGTCGCTGCCGGCATAGGCACGTGTCAGGGCTTCGCCGGTCAGGGCACCCAGGAATCGGGCCTCGGGATATTTGCCCGACAGGGCGGCGCGGGCGGGGCCGTCGCCCACCACCAGCTTGGTGCCGGGAAGGTCGAGCGCAAGGAACGCTTCGATATTCTTTTCCACCGCCACCCGCCCGACCGTGATCCATACCGGTGCCTCAAAGGGATGGCGCAGGCCGGGGACGGGATGGAATTTCTCGATATCCACGCCGCGCGACCACAGCGCCAGATGCTGGAAACCATGGCCGGCCAGTTCGCGCTTGAGCGTCTGGGTCGCCACCATCACCGCAGTGGCGGGATGGTGAAACCAGCGCAGCCAGCGCCAGACCACTTTCTCGGGCACCATGCGGAAGCGGGCATGGACATATTCGGCGAAACGGGTGTGAAAGGCGGTGGTGAAGGCGATGCCATGCTTCAGGCAGATGCGCCGTGCCGTCAGGCCCAGGCTGCCTTCGGTTGCAATATGCACCGCATCGGGGGCGAATTCGCGAATTTCGCGCGTCATCGCCTCGCGCTCGAAAAAAGCCAGGCGTATTTCCGGATAGGTGGGCATGGGAAAAGTGCGCCGCCCAAGCGGGGTGATATAGCGCACGGTATGACCCAGCGCGGCCAGGTCCTTGCCGAGAATCTCCAGGGTGCGCACCACGCCGTTCACCTGCGGTGACCAGGCGTCGGTGACGATCAGGATCTTCAAATGCGCCGCCACGCCGGGAATGGGTCCCGGCTGCAGGCGCATCGCCCTAGGCGGGTACAGTCTGGGGCTTTCTTGGCTCGCGTCTCTGTGAAGGATCTGCCCAGCGAAGAATCTCCATATTTCCATGGGCATCTTCGACAAGGGCGCTGCAGCTTTCAACCCAGTCTCCGTCATTGTGATAGAGGATGCCGCCGATCTCGCGGATTTCGGCATGGTGGATATGGCCGCACACCACCCCATCCACGCCGCGCAATTTGGCCTCATAGGCCACGATCTCCTCGAAGCGGGAGATATATTCCACCGCGTTCTTGACCTTGTGTTTGAGGAAGGCCGACAGCGACCAGTAAGGCAGCCCCAGCCGCTTGCGGACGGCGAACAGAATATCGTTGAAGCGCAGCGCCCAGCCATAGGCCCAGTCGCCGGCATGGGCCAGCCACTTGGCAAAGGAGATCACGCCGTCGAAGCGGTCGCCATGCAGCACCCACAGGCGCTTGCCGGCGGCGGTCTCATGGATCGCTTCCTGGATCACTTCCACCCCGGCAAAAAGGCGGTTGGCATAGTCGCGTGCGAATTCGTCATGATTGCCCGGCACGAAGATCACGCGCGTGCCGCTATCCACCTTGCGCAATATCTCGCCGATCACCCGGCTCTGCGCCTGCGTCCAGTACCAGCGGCGCTTCAGTCTCCAGCCGTCAACAATGTCACCCACCAGAAACAGGGTGGCGCAGTCATTGTGGGCCAGGAAATCGGCCAGAGCTTCGGCTTTGCAGCCGCGTGTGCCCAGATGCGTGTCGGAAATGAAGATGGTGCGATGCCGCCGGAAGCGAGCGGTATCCGTGACAGTGGCGGGCAGCGCGGCGGCGCGGAGGGTGCGAAAGCTTCCCAGCGCATTTTCGAACCACGCAACTTCGGCCATCGGGTGTCTCCAGCTGGCACTGAAGTAGCTGCTTTGCGCGAATCTTTTGTTGCGCGGACGCGACGGTGTGATGAATCCGTCGCGCGGAGGATATTGTGAAATGTTGCATTGCATATATGCTGAAAGAGGCAGCAGTCCGGTCACAATTCGGGCAATTGTGACATATTTTTCCAGCGTTTCTGCGGCGTTTTGTCTAGAATAGTTATACCTTGCGGCTTGCACCCAGGACCGCTTTTCTTCATATTGTTGCAGCGCGGTATTGCGATCTTCGATTGCAAGGCCGCCGCCCTTCCTGGGCGTTTCCTCCCTGAACTTGGCCGCTCTTCGGAGCGGCCTTTTTTTTGGCGGATCTTTGGCCTAGCTTTTCTTTGCGAGCGTCAGCGAGCTTAGAAAAGCTGGCCCCGCTTCGAGCCGCGCAGCGGCGAGGGCGGTAGTGTCCTGAGGGCGTCGCGCGTCCTTACGCTGCCGCTAAGGACCTCATGGGCCTTAAGCCCACTTCGCTCCCGCGATCCTGCTCAGGC
>JAEKMB010000302.1 GCA_019508105.1 Alphaproteobacteria bacterium | reverse complement strand
CAAGATGAAGGTGGGGACCATTGTGCTGGACCCCACCCACTGGAACTGGCTGGACTCCGATGTCCTGTCCTGGCGCGCCAACATGGGACTGGACATGGACTTCCTGGCGCATCTCACGGACGTGCGCCGGGCGGTGGAGCCGACTGCCGCGGCGCTGGCGGCGCTGTACGGCACCCGCGCCGACGTCACAAGGCTGCGCGAGGCGGTCAGCGCCATGACCGGCGCGGGCAACAACCGCCGCCAGTTCGCGGAAGCCGATCTGCGTTTTCACCTGGCGGTCAGTACCGCCTCCAAGAATCCCTTCTTCCAGTCATTCGCCGCCACCATCGAGACGGCATTGTTCGCACTGCTTTCGGTCAATGCCCTGACCGACAACAGCCGCCAGCAATCCGAAGCCGTCGCCATGCATGTCGCGGTGGCCGACGCCATCGAGGCGCGGGACCCGCATATGGCGGCCAAGGCGATGCTGCGGGCGGTGGATGGGGGGCTGTCGCACGCCCGGCGGCGCAAGGTTTTAGCCGCCAAATTCTGAGCTTTCGCCGCGCTTGCTTTCGTCCCGATTCCCCCTACCATCCCCCAAAATAGCCGGGAAATCCGGACTTTTTGGGGACGAAGCACCGCACATGACCTTGAACAAGGAAGAACGCGACCGGCTGGAAGATGTCGGCTTCATGACCTGCATGACATTGGTGCTGATGGGCAACTATGCCCAGACCGGCCATTTCGGCGGGCCGCTGGCCTATACGCCGTTCAATGTCGCCGCCCACCTGATCGGACCGGAGCGGGGCGGGCTGCGCTACGACATTCGCCGCCCCAAGCATCCCTTCGGCGACAAGTTCATGATGGCGGCGGGGCACAGCGTACCCACCTGCTATGCGCTCTACATGATCCTGGGCCAGGCGATGGAGCGTCGTTTCAAGCTGACCGGCGACAAGCGTTATGCGGTGGATCCCGAAGTGGCGCTGTTGCCGATTGATGCGCTGGGCTTCCGGCGTGGTGCCGGTGCCATGAAGACATTGCTGGCGGAACAGGGACTGGACAGCGATCCGCTGTTTGCCCAGGCCAAAGCGCGCGGCATCAAGGCGCTGTCAGGCCATGCCGAAAGCATCGACGTCACCAATGACGTCAATGGCGGCCCCTCCGGTGTCGGCGTCGCCACCGCCGCGGGCAAGGCGGCCTTCTGGGACATGGTGGGCGCGCCCATTTCAGGCGAAGAGGGCGGCCCCAAGATCATCGCCCTGGAAGGCGAATTCGCCATGACCGAAGGCCATGCCCAGGAACTGAAGACCCAGGCCTTGGCGCTGAAGGTGGGCAAGCGGCTGCGCGTCATCCTGTCGGACAACAATGCCGGCATCGACGATGTGCTGCTGGGCGGGGTGATACCCAAGGAATTCACCGGCTACCGGCTGCATGAACAATGGACGTCCTATGGCTGGAATGTCCTGACCACCGATGATGGCGGCGATTATGACCAGATCGCTCAGACCCTGGCGGAAATGGAGAAATCCGATCCATCCGACCGGCGGCCGATGATCGCCATCGCCAAGACCACCAAGGGTTATTGGCCCAGTGCCGTCAACGGCCAGCTTGGCAGCGTCAAGCAGATCGTCAGCTATGCCAGCCATCCTTACGGCAACAAGATTAATTCCGAATATTCTGTCGCCTTGGCGGAATCCTTCGAGAGACGCTACGGCATCAGCTTCGAAGGCATTCGCAAAGGCGCGGTCAGCGACCCCAAGGAACGGCTGATCCAGTTCAAGACCAATATCGACAAGATAATGTCGGTCCTGGACCAGAAGGGTTTGGGCGATTGGATTGCGGATCGTTTGGTGGAAATCGGCGATACGGTTCAGGACAGCCGCAAGATCGGCATCGACAACAGCAGCGATCCCTTTCAGGACGAACGGCTCAGGGTGGCGAAGCTGCCGCTGGAGCCTCAGAAGCTCACCGCGAAGAATCCCAGCTCCGGCGCGGAGAAAGAAGTCTCGGTGGCGCTGTTCCGCAAGCCCGGCGAAAGCCTGGGGGCACGGCGCGCCATTTCCGAAATCATCAGATGGACTAATTACGTCACCGGCAACCGTTTCATCACTCTGGCGGCCGACCTGTCGGAATCCATCAATGTCGAGCATGGCAGTCTCTGGGGCCATTACGACCCGGTGACCAATCCGAGCGGAACACGCGTCAAGGCGGCGATCCAGGAAGCCGGCAATGTCGCCAGCGCCATCGGGCTGGTCAGCCAGAGCGCCAGCGTCGATCCGAACAAATTCGCCGGGGTGTGGGCACTGTCGGGCACCTATGGCGCCTTTACGCCCCTGATGTACACGCCGGCGCGGGTGTGGAGCCAGCAGAACCAGGACAGCCGCTTCCGCATGGGCGTGCTGCATATCCTGGCAGGCCATTCGGGACCGGAAACCGCCGCCGACGGGCGTACCCATTTCGGCATTTTCGCCACCCAGGTATGGCGGCTGTTCCCCCGCGGACAGGTGATCCATCTCAATTTCTGGGACTATAACGATGTGGCGCCAGGCTATTTCGCCGCCGCCGAGATCGCGGCGCGCGATCCCAAGGTCGGCATCATCATCATCGAGGTGGCGCGGCCCGACAATGTGGTGGCCGACCGCAGCAACTTTGCCGATCCGGACTTCAAGGCGGCGGCCAAGGGCTTCTATGTCATCCGCGACTTTGCGCCGGCGGGGCCCCGCCACGGCACGGTGATCGCGCAAGGCGCCTCTTCCACCGTCAATCTGGTGAAAATCCTGCCCAGGCTGGAGGCGGCGGGCATCAATGTGAAGATCATTTCCGCCATCAGCGAGGAATTGTTCGACCGCCAGCCGCAAAGCTATCGCGACGCGGTGCTGCCGCCGGCAGCTTTGTTCGATGCCATGGTGGTCAGCACGGGGACCCGGCGGGTGATGCCGGCGCGCAACCTTGGTCCCTTGACCGATGAATATTCACTGACGTCGGATTGGGACCATCAGTGGCTTACGGGCGGGCTGGAACCGGAAGTGATCGCCGAGGCGCATCTGGATCCCGACTCCATCTTGGCCGGCATCCAGCGCTTTGCCGCCGACCGCGACAAGCGGCTGGCACGCCAGGCCGATGCGCTGAAGTAAAAAGGCCGCCCGGACCTCGCATTCAGCGGGCAGTGCGCCGCAGCATAAGAGACGGATTTACAAAGCTTTGCGCCACTTTATAAATGGCTTGTTGCGCGGGCCGGGCGCGCGCCACACTCAACAAAGACGGAAAAAGCGCCGCGGTGATGCCGCAGGCGATCCGACAGGGAATCAGGGAATGCTTAGACTTGCTATACCGCTACTTGCCTTGCTGACCGTGCCTGCTTTGGCCGCCGACTATCAGGCCAATCTGGGACCCATGCCCTTGGATGATGAAACCAAGGCGGTGATCGCCGGCCGGGGCGAAGCCACCGCCAGCTATGACGGGAAGATACTGACGCTGAAAGGCAGTTTTCGCGGCCTGCCGTCCAATGCCACCGAGGCGCATATTTTCCTCGGCCCCGCCATCGGCGTGCCCGGCAAGCAAGTGCTGGACCTGGACGTCAGCAAGTCTACCAACGGCACAATATCGGCGAGCACACCGCTGACCAGCGCCCAGGCCGCAGCGCTGCGCACCGGCAGGCTTTATATCCAGATCAACAGCGAGAAAGCCCCGCCCGGCTATGAATGGGGTCCCAAGGGCACTCTGTGGGGCTGGATCTTCCCGGCCCATGAGACCGTGGGCCAGGACGTGCCGCAGCAGGACCACTGGTTCATTCCCCAACTCGACACGCCGTCGCGCTAAGCAAAGAGACTGAAGATGAAGAAGATCGGCTATCTGTTGGGTGCGGCTGTTCTGAGCCTGGGCGCCGTGGCGGCGTTCGGCCCGCTGGCCTTTGGTCAACAGGGGCGCATGGGCCCTTTCACCGCGGCGCAGATGAATGACGGCCGCACCGCCTATGGCGCCAATTGCGCCATGTGCCACCAGGCCAATCTGAGCGGCGGCAATGATGCGCTGCCGCTGGCCGGCAAGGCCTTCATGGGCGCCTGGAGCAAGCGCACCACCGCCGATCTCTACAACAAGATTCATACTTCCATGCCGCTGGGCCGCGGCGGCAGCCTGAGCGAGAAGCAATATACCGACATCACCGCCTATATCCTGCACGCCAACGGCGCCAATCCCGGCAGCACCGCCTTGACGCCCACCACCGCAGTTGCCATCGGCAGTTTCGCCACGGGATTGGTGCCGCCCGACGTGATGCGCGGCGGCGTCGGCCGTGCGCCGGTGGCGACGGTGCTGCCTATCAAGCTGGGCCAGATCCTGGAAGGCAATATCCAGAATTATGTCCCGGTGACGGACGCGATGCTGCGCAATCCGCCGGACCGCGACTGGCTGATGTTCCGCCGCAATTATCAGGGCTGGAGCGATACGCCGCTCAAGCAGATCACCACCGACAATGTCTCGAACCTGCAACTGAAATGGACCTGGATGTTGCCGGAAGGCGGCACCACCGAGATCACGCCCATCATCCATGACGGCGTCATGTACATCTCGGGCAGCAGCAACACGGTTCAGGCGCTCAATGCCAAAACCGGTGAGATGATCTGGGAGAACCGCCTGGGTCCGGCGGTGACTCATCATGGTCCCGGCGATTCCACCGTGGAAACGCGCAGCCTGGCGCTCTATGGCAACGATGTCTATGTCGCCACGCCCCAGGCGGTGATCTATGCGCTGGATGCCCGCACCGGCAAGACGGTGTGGAAGACCAACCAGGTCGACAATCCGGCGGTGAAGGGCAACAATACCGGCGGCGTGATGGTCATCAAGGGCAAGATTCTCACGGGCCTCAATCATTGCGGCAGCGCCGGCGGCCCCGATCACTGCCAGGTCACCGCATTGGACGCCGAGACCGGCAAGGTGGTCTGGCGCTTCATCACCACCGCGCTGAAAGGCCAGCCCGGCGGCAATAGTTGGGGCAATCTGAGCGACAATGAGCGTCAGGGCGCCGACACCTGGATTGCCGGCACCTATGATCCGGAACTGAACACCACTTATTGGGGCACGGCCCAGGCCAAGCCGTGGCGGCGCGACCTGCGCGGCTCGGGCAGCGGCGCCACCGATTATGCCAACTCCACCCTGGCGCTGGATCCGGACACCGGCAAGCTGAAATGGTGGTTCAACCATGCGCCCGGTGAGTCACTCGATCTCGACGAAGTGTTCGAGCGCGTGCTGATCGATCATGGCCCGCAAAAGACCCTGATGACCATCGGCAAGGCCGGCATCCTGTGGAAGCTGGACCGCGTCACCGGCAAGTTCATCGCCGCCAAGGAAACCGTGTTCCAGAACGTCTTTACCGGTATCGACAAGAATGGCGTGCCGTCCTACCGCAAGGACATTGTCGACCAGAAGGTGGACCAATGGCTGTCGTCCTGCCCGGGCCCGGAAGGCGGCCATGACTGGCAAGCCACCAGCTACAACCAGGCCAACGACACCATCATCCTGCCTTTGTCGCAAAGCTGTGTGATGATGCTGGGCAATGGCTCCCAGGCCTATTTCGAAATGCCGGGCAGCGACGGCAATATGGGCCGGCTATCGGCCTATCGCACCGCCGACATGAAGCCGCTCTGGTCCTTCCAGCAGCGGGCGCCGTTCCTCACCGGCGTGCTCTCCACTGCGGGCGGCGTTGCCTTTGTGGGCGACTTCGACCGGGTGTTCCGCGCCGTGGATGTGAAGACCGGCAAGACCTTGTGGACCTCGCGCCTGGGCACCACGGTAAAAGGCTATCCCGTGAGCTTCAGCGTAGACGGCAAGCAGTATGTCGCTGTGACCACGGGCCTGGGCGGCGGCAGCCCGGAGGCAAAGCCCTCGACCATGCTGACCGAAGTGCACCGCCCGCTCTATGGCCAGGCGGTCTATGTCTTTGCCTTGCCGGATGCGCCGAAATAGATGGCCGCAAAAGCGCATCGGGAGTTCGAGCCGGACGCCGTGATCGTGGGATCGGGCGCCGGCGGCGGCATGGCCGCTTATGTCCTGACCCGCGCCGGCATCAAGACCTTGGTGCTGGAAGCGGGGCGCGATTACGATCCCATGTCCGACAGCGCCATGCTGAAATGGAACCACGAAGCGCCGCTGCGCGGGGCGGCGACGCCGGAAAAGGATTTCGGCTATTATGACGCCACCGTGAATGGCGGCTGGAGCGTTCCGGGCGAGCCCTATACCAGCGCGCCGGGTTCGGTGTTCCGCTGGTGGCGTTCGCGCATGCTGGGCGGGCGCACCAACCATTGGGGCCGCCATTCGCCGCGCTTCGGGCCCTATGATTTCAAGCCTTTCAGCCGCGATGGATTGGGCATGGACTGGCCCATCTCTTATGCCGACATGGCGCCCTGGTATGACCGCACCGAAAAACTGGTGGGCGTCATCGGCACCAATGTCGGGCTGGAAAATCATCCCGATTCCTCGCCGGGCGTGCTGCTGCCGTCACCCAGGCCGCGCGCCACCGAGCTGATGATCCAGGCGGCGGCCAATGATCTGGGCATTCCTTGCGTGCCGTCGCGCTATGCGGTGCTGTCGCGCGCGCTTCCTCATCGCCATGCCCCGCGCGAAGCCTGTTTCAACGCCTCGCCTTGCGGCCGCGGTTGCGGCATCGGAGCGGCGTTCCAGACCACCACCTCGTTGCTGCCCATGGCGATAGGCACGGGAAAACTGCGCATCACCACCAATGCCACCGTTGCCCGCGTCCTGACCGACGAACGCGGCAAGGCGAGGGGCGTGGAGTATTTCGACAAGGATGGCGTCTCGCAT
>JAEKMB010000068.1 GCA_019508105.1 Alphaproteobacteria bacterium | reverse complement strand
CTGGTGAAGCACTGATGTTCAAGAAGCTGCTCTCGGTCAGCGGTTTCACGCTGCTGTCGCGCATCACCGGCTTTGCCCGTGACGCGTTGCTGGCGTGGACGCTGGGGGCGGGCGTGTTGTCCGACGCTTTCTTCGTCGCTTTCGTGTTTCCCAACAATTTCCGCGCCATTTTCGGGGAGGGCACCCTCAATCCCGCTTTCCTGCCGCGCTATGCCGCTTTGCGCGCGCGGGGCGAGGACCAGGCGGCGGCTAAATTCGCCGATGCCATCTTTGCCTGGCAGATGGCGGCGCAGCTGGTGCTGTTGCTGCTGGCCACGCTCTTCATGCCCGCCATCATCCGGGTACTGGCGCCGGGCTTTTTGAGCAATCCCGTCCAGTTCGATCTCACCGTGTCCCTGGCGCGGATCACCTTTCCCTATCTGATGCTCACCTTGGTGGCGGTGCAGCTTTCGGCCATGCTCAACGCCATCGACAAGTTCTGGGCGGCGGCGGCCTGGTCCAACTTTCAGAACCTGGCGATGATCGCCACCCTGATCGCCTGGCACTGGTTTCCCAATGCCGCCTATGCCGCCGCCTGGGGCGTGCTGCTGGGCGGCGTGGCGCAGTTGGCGTTCATCCTGTGGGCCGGGGCGCGCGAGGGACTTTGGCTGCGCATCACCTTGCCGCGCTGGTCGCCGCAGGTGGCGGAGTTCTTTCGCGCCTTCGCGGCGGTGACGGTCGGCGCCGGCAGCGTGGTGATCGCGCCTTTCATTGACACCATCCTGGCCAGCTATCTGCCCACCGGCAGCCGCACGGCGCTGTACTATGCCGACCGGCTCAACCAGTTGCCGCTGGGAGTACTGGGCATCGCGCTGGGCACGGTGCTGCTGCCGGAAATGTCGGCGCGGCTGGCAAAAGGCGATACCGCCGGCGCCCATGCGGCGCAGAATCGCGCCGCGGCCATGAGCCTGATGCTGACCTTGCCGTTTGCGGCCGGCTTTCTGGTCATTCCCGGCACCTTGATGCGGGCGGTGTTCGCGCATGGCGCCTTTGACAGCAATGCCGCCATGATGGCGGCGCTGGCGCTGGCGGCTTACGGCATTGGCTTGCCGGCCATGGCGCTGGTGCGGATTCTGGCGTCAACCTTCTATGCCCGGCACGACACCGCGACGCCGGTACGCGCCACCATGATCGCCATGGCTTGCAATATCGCGCTGAAGATATTCTTCGTGTGGGGGCTTCAATTGGGCGTGGCGGGCATCGCCCTGGGCACGGCGCTGGGCGCCTGGATCAATATCGCACTGCTGACCTGGCTGGGCCGCAGCCGCGCCCTGCTGGCCATCGAACGGCAATTCGTGCGCGCCTTGCCCGCCTCGCTGCTGGCGGCGCTGGCGGTGGGCGGCGGCGCCTGGATGGGAGCGCGATTGTTGCAAAGCCATGGCTATGGCGTGGTGCTGGCGATGCTGCGGGGCCGCCTGCCGCTGGCGCGGGCGTGAGCCATGCGGCTGTTCGTGGCGCTGCCGATTCCGGATCAGGTCGCCCAGGGCCTGTTGCTGATGCAAGGCGGCGTGCCGGGGGCGCGCTGGCAGGGGCGCGAACAATTGCACCTGACCTTGCGCTTTATCGGTGAAGTGGACGGCCGCGATGCCCGGGCGCTGGACGATGCCCTGTCAGGCATTGATGCGCCGGGCCTTGACCTGCAACTGCATGGCGTGGGCCAGTTCGGCAACAAGCAGCCGCACGCTTTGTGGGCCGCGGCGCGTCCCAATCCCATGCTGGACCACCTGCAGCGCAAGGTGGACAATGCCATTCGCAAAGTCGGCCAGCCGCAGGATTCCCACAAATTCACCCCGCACGTCACTCTGGCACGGCTGCGCCATCCCGACCTGGACAAGGTGCGCGAATGGCTGGTCACCCACGCCCTGGCGACCAGTCCCGAATTTGCCGTGAACGCGTTCAGCCTTTATTCCAGCAAGCTGACCAGCGATGGCAGCATCTATCGCGTGGAACAGGATTATCCCTTGCGAGGATTCAGCGATGAAATTGGCGATTGACGATCTGAAACAGGCCCTCAAGCGGTTGCCCGACTGGGAGCTGGCCAGGGACCGCGAAGCCATCCGGCGCAAGTTCCAGTTTGCGGACTTTGACGCTGCCTTCGCCTTCATGACCCGCTGCGCCCTGATGGCGGCGAAGATGGATCACCATCCCGAATGGTTGAATGTCTACAACAAGGTGGAGGTCACCCTGGCCACCCATGACGCCGGCGGGGTGACGCAAAAGGATATTGATTTGGCCGTTGCCATGGACGGTTATGCCGCGATGTCTGGGCGAGGTGCGGTCCGCGGCTAGCGGCCGTCAGGGAACAGTTGGCAAGGGAACCCGTTGTGTGAGGACAACACGGGAGAGTTCCATGGCAGTAGAAGTTGATAATTCCGGCGGCGGCGGCAACGTCCTGCTCGGCTTTTTGCTTGGCGCGGTCCTGCTGGCAGTCGCAGTGGTGGGCTTCTTCATGTGGGACAATTACAAGAGCCATGGCGGCGGCGGCGGTTCACCGGCCGCGACCGTCACGATCAAGAAGACCTAACGTCCGTAGCGGTCCAGCGCCATTATCGCCAGGCTGCTGCCCAGCGGCGTGAAGATGATGGACGCGGCGAACCACAGCACCGGATTGCGGCGATGGAGTTTGGCCCAATAGGCCACGCCCATCGCCGCAAGCATGTAGAGGAATACCAGCACTATTTTTTCGCGTTCTTGATAAGGTCGTCCACCACACTGGGGTCGGCCAGGGTGGAGGTGTCGCCCAGGCTGGAGACATCGCCCTCCGCGATCTTGCGCAGGATGCGGCGCATGATCTTGCCGGAACGGGTCTTGGGCAAGCCGGGGGCGAACTGGATCACATCCGGCTTGGCAATGGGGCCGATCTCCTTGCCGACAAAGGCCTTGAGCTCGGTATTCAGCGCATCGGTCGCGGCGACGCCCGCCTTTAACGTGACATAGGCGTAAATGCCCTGGCCCTTGATGTCGTGGGGATAGCCCACCACCGCAGCCTCGGCAACGGACGTGTGTCCCACCAGGGCGCTTTCCACTTCGGCGGTGCCCATGCGGTGGCCGGAGACATTGATCACGTCATCCACCCGGCCGGTGATCCAGTAATAGCCGTCTTCGTCGCGGCGGCAGCCATCGCCGGTGAAATACTTGCCGCGATAGGTCTTGAAATAGGTGTCCACGAAACGCTGGTGGTCGCCATAGACGCTGCGCATCTGGCCGGGCCAGCTCTGGGTGATGCAGAGATTGCCGCTGGCGGCACCCTCCA
>JAEKMB010000301.1 GCA_019508105.1 Alphaproteobacteria bacterium | reverse complement strand
CTTCTTTGTCATCTGCGCCAATGTGCTGGGCGGCTGCATGGGGTCCACCGGGCCGGCGGAAATCGATCCTGCCACCGGCAAGCCCTGGGCTCTGAGTTTTCCGCTGGTCACCATCCGCGACATGGTGCGGGCGCAGAAGCGCCTGGTCGAGCATCTGGGAATCGAAAAGCTGCTGATGGTGATCGGCGGCTCGATGGGCGGGATGCAGGCGCTGCAATGGGCCGCCTCCTATCCCGACTGTGTGCGCGCTGTGATGCCGATCGCCTGCGCCGCCCGCCATTCGGCGCAGAACATCGCCTTCCACGAAGTGGGCCGCCAGGCGATCATGGCCGATCCCGACTGGAAAGGCGGCGAATATCAGTTGCATGACACCAAGCCGTCCAAAGGCCTGGCGGTGGCGCGCATGGCGGCCCATATCACCTATGTCTCGGAAATGGCGCTGCAGCAGAAGTTCGGCCGCGCCCTGCAGAACCGCGACGCCAAGTCGTTCCAATTCTCGCCGGATTTCCAGATCGAATCCTATCTGCATCACCAGGGCGCCAGTTTTGTGGACCGGTTCGACGCCAACTCCTATCTCTACATCACCCGCGCCATGGATTATTTCGATCTGGCCGAGGAACATGGTGGGCAATTGTCCGATGTGTTCCGGGTGAACACGGCGCGTTTCTGCATCGTTGCCTTCACCAGCGACTGGCTGTTCCCGCCGGTGGAGAATAAGCGCATCGCCCATGCCTTGAACGCGGTGGCCGCCCAGGTGAGCTTTGTCGAGATCCGCAGCGACAAAGGTCACGATGCCTTCCTGCTGGACGAGCCGGAAATGTTCGCCACGGTGCGCGGCTTTCTCAATCACGCCGCGACCGACTTGTCATGAGCGAGCTGCGTCCCGATTTGGCCGCCATCGCCGCCATGATCCGCCCCGGCGCCCGGGTGCTGGATGTCGGCTGCGGTGACGGCGCGCTGCTGGCGCATCTGAAGACCAAGGATGTGGATGGCCGCGGCATCGAGATTTCCCAGGCCAATGTGAATGCCTGCGTGGCGCGAGGCCTGGCCGTGGTGCAGGGCGATGCCGATACCGACTTGGTGGATTATCCCGCCCAGGTGTTCGATGCGGTGATCCTGTCCCAGACCATCCAGGCGACCGAGAAACCGCGGGTGGTGCTGGATCATTTGCTGCGCATCGGGCGCCGGGTGGCGATCTCGCTGCCCAATTTCGGCTATTGGAAAGTGCGGCTGTCGCTGCTCGCCGGCGGGCGCATGCCCCGCACCAGCACCCTGGATTATTCCTGGTGGGCGACACCAAACATCCATCTGTGCACCCTGGCCGATTTCGTGGACCTGACGCGGGAATGCGGCGCCACCATCGTGGAAGCCCATGCCTTGAACGACCATGGCACCACCGCCAAAATGAATCCCGCCAGCCTGACGCATGGCTATCTGGGCCCCAACCTGTTTGCCCAGGGCGGCGTGTTTCTGCTGAAGAAAAGCTGATTGTCATGGCCCCGCGAATGCGGGCCACCCAGGTGATACAAGCTTTATTTGTGAAAGCAGAACTTGCTGCAACTGGATGGCCCACACTCCGGTGGGCCATGACAAGTAAGAGTTATGGGCGGCTGAAAAACGCGCGCCCTAGAAATCCTCGGCGGCCTTGGCCGGCTGCAACGTCACTTTCGCGGCCAGGGGCCGCGGCGTGGCGGCGGCATAGAGCGACTTGGCCGCTTCCACCACATGCACCCCGCCAATGCCAGGAAACAGCTTGCGGCCCAGCTTCTCCCAGCCGGTGCCCGAACCGGTGACGCTTTCAAATGGTGGGGCATAGAGCGCGCGGCTCCAGCGTCCCGGTTCCAGCAGCGCATCCTTGAGCAAGGCCTCCAGCTCCAGGCGCGAAAAGGGCCGGCCATGGCCGAAAGGCGACACCTGAACTTGTGCCCACAGGCTGGCGCGGTTAGGCGCCACCAGTAGAATTCGCCCTTCCGGCGCCAGCACCCGCCAGAGCTGGCGCAGCAGGGGGCGCAGGCTCTCGGCCGATTCCAATCCATGCACGATCAGGATGCGGTCGAAGAACACATCGGGGAAAGGCAGCGAGTCTTCCTCGCACACCAATGCGGCATTCCTACCCTCCGGCCAGGTGACAGCGCCAAAGGGCGCCGGCATGGCGGCAATGGCGCGCTCGGCTCCGGTGAAGAGGCGCGCATAGGGAATGGGAAAGCCATAACCCAGCACCCGAAGACCGCGCAGGTCAGGCCAGAAATTCTCGACATGGCGCAGGATCACCCGCTTGGCCAACTGGCCCAGCGGAGCGTCATAGAAAGCGGAGAGGTCGCGCACGTCCGGCATGGCGGGGAAGTCTAAGCCCTGGGGGCGGTTGTTCAAAGACGCGGCTTTGCCTCGCGGCTTGGTCGCGCGTAAAGATTTGATAGTGTTGCGCCTCACAAGGAGACGCCATGCCGACCCAGATCGAGATTGTTCCCTGCCTGTCCGACAATTACGCCTATCTGGTGAAGTCGGGCGGCCAATGCGCGATCGTGGACCCGTCGGAAGCGGCGCCGGTGCGCGCCGCCTTGGCCCGCACCGGCTGGACGCTGACCCATATCCTCAACACCCATCATCACCTGGACCATTGCGGCGGCAATCTGGACCTCAAGCAGGAGACGGGCGCCAAGGTGGTCGGTCCGGGCAAGGATGCGGCCCGCATTCCTGGCCTGGATGTCGGAGTGGATGAGAGCACGGGCTGGGAATTTGATGGCCGCAAGGTGCAGGTGCTGGAAGTACCGGCGCACACACGCGGCGCCATTACCTTTGTCATTGATAGCAACGCCTTTACCGGCGACACGCTGTTCACCCTGGGCTGCGGCCGGCTGTTCGAAGGCGATCCCCAGATGATGTGGACCAGCCTGTCGAAGCTGATGACCCTGCCCGACGACACCAAGGTCTGGTGCGGGCATGAATATACCCAGAGCAATGGCCGCTTCGCGCTGACGCTTGAGCCGCACAATGCCGCGCTGAAAGCGCGGATGGAAGAGGTGAATGCGGCGCGCGACGCCGGCAGACCGACGGTGCCATCGACCATTGGGCTGGAGAAAAAGACCAATCCCTTCCTGCGCCCTGCCAGTGCCGAGATCCGCAAGTCGCTGGGCATGGAAAGGGCCGGCGATGTCGCCGTGTTCGGCGAAATCCGCGCCCGCAAGGATAAGTTTTAGCGCAATTGTCATGGCCCACGGGAGTGGGCCATCCAGGCAGGTGTGCGATCTGCTTGCCGACTATGCGCTGGCGTCATCTGGATGGCCCGCATTTGCGGGCCATGACAGATTACTTCGGCTTCTTGGAATCGTCGCTGTCAAACGGCGACGTCACCACATCGCCCACGCCGCCGACCACCGAGGCGCCGGTGCGCACCACCGTCGAACCGGCGCTGACCACCGTGCTGGCCGCGTCATAGGCGATGCAGCCCGACAGAAGAACGGCCGTCGCGGCAAAGGCCGCGAGTGTGACCGGTACGCGAATAATGGACTTCATGCGCCCGCTAACCTGTTTGTTGACAACCCGGCGACCTTGGCCGCCCAATGGTCAATGCATCATTACCCGGACGGGGCATGTCGGAAAAGCTTTTTGTCACCAGCCTCTACCGGAGCCGCATTACGGTGGCGCAAGGCTTGGAAAAAACCTGCCTGGCCATCGCCGCGGAAGACAGAGCCGGGCAGCGCTGGTCCAAGACCCATGGCTATGGCGGCTATACCTCTTATGCCTCGCTGAATGACCTCACCCGCCGCGCCAGCATTTTGGAAGATCTGGAACGCGCCATCGCCAAACAGGTCCGGAGTTTCGCGCGGGAACTGCAGTTCGACCTGGGCGGCAAGACGCCGGCGCTGGACAGTCTCTGGATCAATGTGATGGACAAGGGCGCGGTGCACACGCCCCATATCCATCCCCATGCGGTGATCAGCGGCACTTATTATGTGGCGGTGCCGCCCCGCGCCGGCGTCCTGCGCTTCGAGGACCCGCGGCTGGGGCTGATGATGGCCGCGCCGCCCAGAAAGCCCAATGCCCGCCCCGAAAACCGCAGCTTTGTGGATGTGACGCCCAAGCCGGGCCTGCTGCTCTTGTGGGAAAGCTGGCTGCGTCACGGCGTCGAACCCAATGGCGCGCGCGGCAAGCGGATATCGGTGAGCTTTAATTACCGCACGGACTGACCGGTTTGGCGCTATGCTCCCGTCCATAAAGACAACAGGGAGGGCGTCATGAACATCTTCGCCGGTTCGATTGAAATCCAGATGCTGTGCTGGGCCGTTGTGCTGGGACTGGTGCAGCTGGTCATCGCCACCACCCTGGCGACCAAGGACCAGGGCCTGGCCTATAATATGAGCGCGCGCGATCTGCCGGCGCCGCCGGTCAGCCAGTTGGGCGCGCGCATGTTGCGGGCGTTCGGCAATTTCCGCGAGACCTTCGTCTATTTCGCCGTGGCGGTGCTGGTGGTGACGCTGCTGGGTAAGGCCAATGCCAGTTCGGCACTGGGGGCGCAGATCTATTTCTGGGCGCGGCTGATCTATGTGCCGGTCTATGCCGCGGGCATTCCGGTGATACGCACCCTGATCTGGACCATCTCCATCGTGGGGCTGGTGATGGTGCTGCTGGCGGCGCTGGCCTGACCGCCGCTAGTAGCGCGTGTGCGCGCCGCCAAAGCCCCATCGGGTGCTGCCGCCGCGGCCAAAGCTGATGGTGCCGGGCAGCGGGCCGATGGCGGTGCCGCCGCCTTCCCAGGTCTTGCACGACTTGTCGATGGACGAGAATCCACCACTGCTGCCATTGGTCTGGTGCGCGGCCCGGGCGCGGGCGCGTTCCTCGAGCGACATCCGCACCGTCTCGGCGCCGGGGCACCCAGGAGCATAGCCGCCATCGCCCTGGGCATGGACAGGGGCCGGCATTGCGGCGGCCAGGCCCAAGCCGAATATCGCTATGGCAAATTTGCGCATCGAATTCTCCCTCATCGGGAGGACACTAGCGCAGCAACACGACGCTGCCGAGCACCAGCCGCGTCAGCCCTCTGACAGTTTGTCAGGACCGCCAGGTCCAAGCGCTCAATTGCGCCGCTTGATGATGGCTTCCAGCTTGGCCGGCAGCTTGGAGATGGAATGCTCCCGGTCCCAGGCGACCTGCGCCTGTTCCAGAATCTTGGCCCGCGCCTCGGGCGGCAGGCTTGGCCAGGCGGCGATCACGCCCGAGCCCAGCCGGCGCACCAGGCATTCATCTTCGGCCGGATATTTGAACGACTTGTCTTCCACGATTGCCATGCGGCCTCGCCCTTTTCGAAAGTTGATGATGGAACCGGGCGAAGCGGGGAACTTCAGCGCAACGGCATTAGGTCTGGGGAGCTAACTCAACCCGTTCAAAAGCTTAGAACAGGTCACAGGGCTTGGGAATGAAATTCTGACGGTCGAACGCGCTAGTAGCGCCCGCCTTTTTTCTTGCCGGCCTTGCGGGCGGCATAACGGGCATCGCGCTTGGCCTTTTTTTCGGCTTCCAAGGCCTCCTGGGCGCGGATGCGCTCTTCATGTTCACGTTCGGCCTGGGCCTTGGCCTCGATCTCGGCCAGGCGGCGGGCCTCTTCCTCGGCGAGGCGGCGCTTTTCCGCCTGGATGGCGGCCAAGCGCTTCTCCTCGGCACGGCTCTTGGCGCGTTCCTCGCGCGCCGCGGCGATGGCCAGGCGCTCGCCGGCCTTGGCTTCGAAATTGACCTTGGCGGCTTCGGCCCGGGCCTTGGCCTTGGCCAGCATTTCGGCGCGCGCCTTGGCGGCCGTTTCCAGGCGATTGCAATATTTCTCGTCGTCTTTGCGGGGAGGCATATTTCTTCTCAGGTTTCCAGTACGCGCAAGGCGGGCCCTTGCGGCTTGTTGTTTGAATCCACCAGCAGCACGCGCGGCTGGAAGCTTTTGGCCTCGGCCTCTTCCATCCGGGCATAGGCGACGATGATGACCAGATCACCTTTCTGGGCCAGGCGCGCCGCGGCGCCGTTGGCGCCAATGGTCCCCGAACCGGCCGGCGCGGGAATGGCATAGGTGGTGAAACGCTGGCCATTGTTGATGTTCAGCACATCCACCTGTTCATGCGGCAGGATGCCGGAGCGTTCGAGCAAGCCGGCATCCACCGAGATCGAGCCTTCATAATGAAGGTCGCACTGGGTCACCGTGGCGCGGTGGATTTTGCCTTTGAGCAAGGTAAGCAGCATCAATTTTCCAGGGTCCCTAGCGACAGCGTAGGGACGCGCAGCTTGCGCGTCTTAGTTGTCAAGGAACGACCTCAACTTACGACTACGGCTGGGGTGCTTCAGTTTCCGAAGCGCCTTGGCTTCGATCTGGCGGATGCGCTCGCGGGTGACGCTGAACTGCTGGCCGACTTCTTCCAATGTGTGGTCGGTATTCATGCCGATGCCGAAGCGCATGCGCAGCACGCGTTCCTCGCGCGGCGTCAGGGTCGCCAGCACGCGGGTGGTGGTTTCGCGCAAGTTCGCCTGGATGGCAGCGTCAATCGGCAGCACCACATTGGGATCCTGGATGAAGTCGCCCAGATGGCTGTCTTCCTCGTCGCCGATGGGGGTTTCCAGGCTGATCGGTTCCTTGGCGATCTTCAGGACCTTGCGGACCTTTTCCAGCGGCATGGCCAACCGTTCGGCCAGCTCTTCCGGGGTGGGTTCGCGGCCGATCTCATGCAGCATCTGGCGGCTGGTGCGCACCAGCTTGTTGATGGTTTCGATCATGTGCACCGGGATGCGGATGGTGCGGGCCTGGTCGGCGATGGAGCGGGTGATGGCCTGGCGAATCCACCAGGTCGCATAGGTCGAGAACTTGTAGCCACGGCGGTATTCGAACTTATCGACCGCCTTCATCAGACCGATATTGCCTTCCTGGATCAGGTCGAGGAACTGCAGGCCGCGGTTGGTGTATTTCTTGGCGATGGAAATCACCAGGCGCAAATTGGCCTCGATCATTTCCTTCTTGGCGACGCCGGATTCGCGCTCGCCCTTTTGCACCGTCTGGAC
>JAEKMB010000300.1 GCA_019508105.1 Alphaproteobacteria bacterium | reverse complement strand
GAAAGAAAAAATTTCTGTTGTCCGCCCAGCCACGCCGGTCCGCGCCGCCATCACCAGCGCGGCGGCGGCCCATCTGCAGGCATGCTAGTCCACATCCCCAATCTGCTGACTGGCGAACAGGTCGCGCATTTGCGTGGGCAACTGGCCGGTGCCGATTGGGTGGACGGCAAGGCGACGGCGGGGCCTCAATCGGTCGGGTTGAAGAAAAACCTGCAGCTGCCCCAAGACGCGCCGGCCGCCCGCGTCCTGGGTGACATCATCCTGGGCGCGCTGGGCCAGAGCGAACGCTTCATGTCGGCGACGCTGGCGTTGCGCGTCTTTCCGCCCTCGTTCAACCGCTATGACCCGGGGATGGAATTCGGCACGCACATCGACAATGCGATCCGCTTCGTGAAGCCGTCGCCGGGCACCGGCGCGGCAATCCGGGTGCGCACCGACATGTCGGCGACCCTGTTCCTGACCGATCCGGCCGATTATGACGGCGGTGAGCTGGTGGTCGAAGACACGTTCGGCATCCAGAAGGTCAAACTGCCGGCAGGCGACCTGGTGATCTATTCCGCCACGAGCCGCCATCATGTCACCCCTGTTACGGGCGGCAGCCGCCAGTCATCCTTCTTCTGGATCCAGAGCATGGTGAAGGATGAGGCGGCACGAACGATGCTGTTCGAACTCGATCATGCGGTCCAGGGCCTGCGTCGCCAGGTCGGCGACAATGAACAGGTGGTCAGCCTGACCGGGCTTTATCACAACCTTGTCCGCCGCTGGGCGGAGACCTGAGAAGCCTTTGCGTTTCTGGCTTCGTCCCGATTTCAATTTCGAGCTTGTCTTGTCCGCCACATCAGGCCGCGCTCGATCCCGGTCCTTCCCGATTGGTGCCCCGGAAAAGTTTAAGGGTCTGAGCGGCAAAGGGAACTTTGGATAAGCCGTGGAAAACCCCGCAGGGCTGGCGTATCGTTCCTCCTGTCGACGGGTAATGGGTGCGTTTTGCGTGTCATTGTTAAGCAGAAACAAAGCCTTACGGCTTTGTTGGGGGTTGGGCTGGTCTGGGCGCTTGCCGCCCCTGCCATCGCCCAGGTGATGGACATTCGCCCCGACGGCAGCACCGCCATCTACAAAGGCCCGGTGATCGCCTCACCTCAGGGCGTGGAACCTTTGAAAGAAAAAATTTCTTTTGTCCGGCCGGCGACGCCGGTTCGGGTCGCCATCACCAGCGCCGCCGAGCGTCATCAGCTCGCGCAGCAATTGATCGCGGCGGTGGCCTGGCAGGAATCGCGGATGCGGCAGGAGGCGGTATCACCCAAAGGCGCGCGCGGGGTGATGCAACTGATGCCGGCCACCGCGGCGAGCTTGCATGTGAATCCCGACGAGCTGGCGTCCAATGTCGATGGCGGCGCGGCCTATCTGGTCCGTCTGCTGGATCGTTTCGATGGCGACATCGTCAAGAGCCTGGCTGCTTACAATGCCGGGCCCGAAGCGGTGGAGCACTATCACGGCGTGCCGCCCTATCCGGAAACCAAAGCCTATGTCGCCGCCGTGCTCGACCGGCTGGCGGATAGTGACGCAAAGGGGCACCCATGAAACGCTTGCTTGCCGGCGCCATTGCGCCTCTCGTCTTCATTTCCGCCGCCCAGGCGCAGGTCGTGACGCAAGATCCTGCCGGCTCCTCGCCACTGGTGGCGGCGCTGGAATGGGTGCAAGGCACTTTGCTGGGCAATGTCGCCACCGCCGCGGCGGTAATCGCCGTCGCCGTGGTGGGCTTCATGATGCTGACAGGCCGCATCGACTGGCGGCGCGGCCTCACCGTGGTGATCGGATGCTTCATCATCTTCGGCGCGGTGGCGATCGTATCGGGCATTCGCTCGCTGGCCGGCGGGCTTCACTGAGCATGGCGCGGCTGACCTCCGATCCGGTGTTCAGCGCCCTGACGCGGCCCCAGATGATGGGCGGCGTCACTTACGGTTATGCGGTGTTCAACCTGATCGTGACACTGGAAATCTTCCTCCTCACCCGTTCCTTCTGGTCCTTCGGGGTGGCGGGGGTGCTGCATATGATCGGCTATCTGGGCTGCCTGCGCGATGCGCGCTTCTTCGATATCTGGGGCGTCAAGCTGCGCCATTGCCCGCGCGTCAGGAATCACTGGTTCTGGAAGATGAATTCGTACCGCCCATGATGATGCAATTCTTCCGCAATCGCGCCGCGCGCACCCTGGCCCCCAACGAGGTGGCGGTGGGCGACCGCCTGCCCTATCTGGGGCATCTTGACGAAGTCACGCTGCAGACCCGCGACGGGCTGTTGGTGCAGACTATTCACTTGCGCGGCTTTCCCTTCGAGACCGCATCGGACGATGAACTGAATTACCGCAAGGCGATGCGCGAGACCCTGCTGCGCGGCGCCGCCAGTTCGCGGCTGGCGATCTATCATCATGTCGTGCGCCGTAAGGTGAATACCGAAACAGACGGTGCCCCCGACAATGCCTTTTGCCGCCGGTTGGACGATGCCTGGCGGGCGCGCCTGTCGCGGCGCCAGCTTTATGTGAACGAGATTTTCCTCACCCTGGTGCGACGGCCGCTGCAAGGCGGCGCCGGCCTCATCGAGAAGCTGCTCAAGAAGCCGGGCGAGGACAAGGCGCTGATGGAGCGCGAGCTGCGGCAGCTGCACGCCACCCGCGAAACCTTTCTGGCAACCCTGGCGCCTTACGGGCCGCGCACCCTGTCGCTGTACAAAGGCCCGACCGGCCTGTGTTCAGAGCCGGCGGAGTTTCTCTCGCTGTTGACCAATGGCGTGGCGCGCCGGGTTCTGGCGCCGACCGGGGACCTCGGTCAGACCATCGCCACCCGGCGCCTCTCCTTCGGTTTCGATGCCATGGAATTCAGCGCCAGCGGCAATGAACGCGCCAGTTTCGGCGCCATGATCTCGCTGAAGGATTATCCACTGCGTTCGGTGCCGGGCATGCTGGACGGGGTCCTGCGCCTGCCCTTCGAGATGGTGCTGACCGAAAGCTTCGCCTTTGTCGAACAGCAGACCGCCCTGTCGCGCATGACCCAGGCACTGCGCCGGCTGCGCGCCGCCGACCATGATGCGCTGAGCTTGCGTGGCGAGTTGGCAGCCGCCAAGGATGATGTGGCGGCAGGCCGCGCCGCTTATGGCGAACATCACCTTTCCATCCTGGCGCGCAGCCCGACCCTGGAAGCGCTGGACCAGGCCACCGCCGATGTGCAGGCCGCGCTGGCCGAAACCGGCGCCATCGCCGTGCGCGAGGAAATGAATCTGGAGCCGTCTTTCTGGGCGCAGTTCCCCGGCAATTTCGGCGTGATTGCGCGCAAGGCCATGCTTTCCACTGCCAACTTCGCCAGTCTCGCCAGCTTCCACAATCATCCCACCGGTCAGGCCAGCGACAATCATTGGGGCGCGCCCATCACGGTGCTGGAGACCACCTCCTTTGGCCCCTATCACTTCAATTTCCATTCCGGCGATCTGGGCAACTTCACCATCATCGGACCCTCGGGGTCGGGAAAAACCGCGCTGCTGGCTTTTCTCCTGGCCCAGGCCGAGCGGATGCAGCCGCGCATCGCCTATTTCGACAAGGATCGCGGCGCCGAGGGTTTCATCCGCGCCATCGGCGGGCGTTATGATGTGATCTCGCCCGGCCAGCCCACCGGCTTCAATCCGCTCGCCTTGCCCGACACCGGCGAGAACCGCGCCTTCCTGGCCGAATGGCTGTCACGCCTTCTGTCGTCCTATGGCGCGCCACTGACGGCCGAAGACCGCGCCATCATCGCCGACGCCATTGACGCCAATTATGCGCAAGACCCCAGCCACCGCCGCTTGCGCTACCTGCGCGAGCTGTTCCGCGGCACGCGCCGTCCCAGCGCCGGAGACCTCGCGGCGCGGCTGGGCGCCTGGTGTGACGGCGGCGAACATGCCTGGCTGTTCGACAACGAAGACGATGCGCTGGATGTGGGCTCGCGCATCCTGGGTTTTGACATGACCCGGCTGCTCAATTCGCCCACCACCCGCACCCCCGCCATGATGTACCTGTTTCACCGCATCGAGCAGCGGCTGGACGGCACCCCAGCCATCATCGTGGTGGATGAAGGCTGGAAGGCGCTGGATGACGACGTCTTTGTCGGCAAGATAAAGGACTGGGAAAAGACCATCAGGAAGCGCAACGGACTGGTGGGCTTCTGCACCCAGAATGCCGATGATGCGCTGGAAAGCCGCGTCGGTCCCGCCATCATCGAGCAATCCGCCACCCAGATTTTCTTTCCCAACCCGAAAGCGCGCGCCGCCGATTACATTGGCGGCTTCGGTCTTAGCGAACATGAATTCGAGCTGGTGCGCAGCCTGCCCGACACCTCGCGCTGTTTCCTGATCAAGCAGGCCGATCACAGCGTGGTGGCGCGGCTGGATCTTTCGGGCCTCACCGGCGAACTCAAAGTGCTGGCCGGTACCGAGACCAGCGTCCGCCAGCTGGATGCCTTGCGCGCCAAGTTGGGCGACGAGCCCGGCGCCTGGCTTGATGCCTTCATGTCAGGCCGCGGCCGGAGCGTGGCATGAGCGCGTGCAGCACCGTCACCGACCTGGGCGTGGTGCGCGACGTTCTCACCGCGGTGGATTGCAACACCAAGAGCTTTGCCCGCCTGGGTTATGAATCCCTCACCGCGACCGGCTCGCCTTTCCAGGCGGCGCTGACCGTGGCCCTGACCATCTATGTCGCGGTGATCGGCTATCGTCTGTTGTTCGGCAATGGCGCCCGGCTGGCCGACGGCCCCACCATCGCACTCAAGATCGGCGCGGTGCTGGCGCTGGTGACAAGCTGGAGCCTGTTCCAGACCCTGGTATTCGATGTCGCCGAACGTGCTCCGATTGAGATCGCGGCGGTAATCTCCGCGCCCCTGCGCGGCAGCGCCATGGCCGCCGATCCGGTGGCCGGCCTGCAGGCGGCCTATGACCAGCTTTCGCAAACCGCCAACGCCTTTGCCCACCCGCCCAAGAGCGTGCCGGACACTGCCCAGGCCGATTACGCCGCGGCCTCCCAGGCGCTGACCCTCGCCTCCAATGCCTTGTTCATTGCCAGCGCCGGGTTGATCGCCGTCATCACCATCGCCATCGGCCTTCTCACCGCCACCGGTCCCGTCTTCATCGCCCTTTTCCTGTTCTTTGAGACACGCGGCTTTTTCGTGGGCTGGGTGCGGGCGCTGGGCGTCTGTGCCTTCGGCCTGATCAGCGCCTGGAGCCTGACGGTGCTGATGCTGCATGCTGTCCAGCCCTGGATGGACATCCTGTCGGAGGTGGGCGCAGGCGGCATCGCCGATGCCCGTACCGGCATCACCGCCGCCATCATTGTGCTGGTGTTCTGCGCCAGCCAGTTTGCGCTGCTGCTGGCCGGAATCGTGATCGCGCGCGGTTTCCGCTTGCCGGGCGCTGCTCGCCAACCCGCCGCCACGCCGGCGCCTGCGGTACGGGGAGCCGACATGGCGCTGCCGTTGGACATGATCTCCCGTCCCGCGCGCCTGGCCGAACAATTGGGCCGCGGCGAAGCACCCGCTGCCTATGCCGAGCGCGCCGTCACCGCAGGCGCGGCCGCCATGGCTGGACGCGGGGCCGTGGCGGCCGCGAGCCCGGCGCGCATCGGCGACATGTACCGCCGCCCCGCGGTCACCAACGAAGCGAGGCGCGGATGAGAAAGCCGCTTGCCGCCATGATCTCCGCCGCGCTGCTGCTGGCCACCACCCCGTCGCAAGGGGCGCTGATACCGCGTCCCGGCTCGGGCGATCCGCGCATCTATGTGGTGGATTACGATCCCGCCCAGGTGGTGGAGCTGCGCGCCACAATGGGCTACCAGACCTTCATCGAATTCGCCTCCGATGAGCATATCGAGAATGTCGCGGTGGGCGATGCCGCCGGCTGGCAGATCACCCCCAACCGCGCCGCCAACCTGTTGTTCGTCAAGCCGATGAGCGAGGTGCCCACCACCAACATGACGGTGGTGACCAACTACCGCCATTATTCCTTTGAGCTCAGCACCCGGCCCCATGCGCCGGCCGGCGACCGCAACATCGTCTACACTTTGCGCTTCCAGTACCCGGAAGTCGCCGTCGCCACGGTGATGGCCAAGCCCGCTACGCCCCAGCCGCCGCCCCCGCCCAAGGTGGCCAATGCCGCCTACAGCTATGACGGCTCGCCCCGCATCGTGCCGTCGCGGGTGTTCGATGACGGCCATGCCACCTATTTCGAATTCCGCGACAGCGATTCCTATCCCGCCATCTTTTCCATGGACGGGGACAAGGGCGAAGTGGTGGTCAACACCTATATGCGCAGTGGCTATATCGTGGCCGACCAGGTGTCGCCCGGCTTTGTGCTGCGCCAGGGCAAGGATGTGACACGTATTTTCAATGATGGTTTCCATACCCCCGTGCCCGGCCCGCAAAGCCCAAAGCGCCGGGCCAAAAGCTGCTGGATATGCCTATGAGCAACATTCCTCCCGATCTCGCCCGCAGTCCGGTCTTCGAGCGCGGCAATGGCCTTCATCCCGGGCTGGTAAGGCCCGGCTCCTCATGGGGCATGGGGCTGGCAGTGGTCGGCGCCTGCGTGCTGGGTGTGGTGACCTTCATGTCGCTGTCCAGCGCGCGCCAGGCGCGCCAGGTCCCGCCGGTGGCGCAAGTGGCGCCGCCCGCGCCCCAGCCCGTGCTTGTTGCCGCCGCGCCGCCACCGCCGCCCGCGCCCATGCTGGTTCAGGCCGCGCCGCCGCAACCTTTGCCGCAAGTGGCGCCCGCACCCGACACCCGCAGTCCCGCCATGGTGGTGGATTTCAGCCAGGCGCCGGCTGCCGGAACGGTGACAACCACCGTGGAGCAGGCCGGCGGGCCGGGCGCGGCCGCCGCCGCCGATGAAAAGCTGTCGCCGGACGAACGCTTCTCCGCCAAGGTCGGCAACTCCAATGTCGATGTGGCCCATTCCTCGCGGCTGCGCGATCTCTCCCACACCGCCCCGCAAGGCACCATCATTCCCGCCGTGCTGGAAACCGCCATCAACTCCGACCTGCCGGGCTTTGTACGCGCCGTGGTCAGCCGCGACGTGCGCGGCTTTGACGGCACC
>JAEKMB010000299.1 GCA_019508105.1 Alphaproteobacteria bacterium | reverse complement strand
TATGCCGCCCGCACCGGCTATATGCGCTGGTTGGTCTGTGCCCTGCTCTTTGCCGTGGTGGCGCTTAACTATGTTGACCGCCAGACGCTGAGTGTCCTGAAGCCCACTCTGCAACACGCCTATGGCTGGACCGAGATCGGCTATGGCGATGTCGTGTTCTGGTTTCAGGCGGCCTACGGCCTCGGCTACGTCGTGTTTGGGCGGGTGGTGGACCGTTTCGGCGCCAAAGTCGGCGGCAGCATCGCCGTCACGCTGTGGACACTGGCGCATATGGCGCATGCGCTGGTCACCAGCACCGCCGGCTTCACCTGGGTTCGCATTCCAATGGGGCTCGGCGAATCCGGGTTGTTTCCCTGCACCCTTGCTGCCGCTGCCGAATGGTTTCCCAAGCGCGAACGGGCATTGGCCATCGGCATTTTCAATGCGGGCTCCAATGTCGGCGCCATTCTCGCGCCCTTGATCGTGCCGATTATCACCATCGCGCTGGGCTGGCAGATGGCCTTTATCCTGACCGGCCTTCTCACCTTTGTCTGGCTGGCAGTCTGGCTGATCTGGTACCGCCGTCCCCGTGCCATGCCGGGCCTTAGCGTCACAGAACTGGCCTATATCGAATCCGACCCGCAAGAGGCGCAGCGCCCAGTGGCCTGGTCGCGGCTGCTCTCCACCCGTCAGACCTGGGCCTATATCATGGGCCGCTTTTTGATCGACCCGGTATGGTGGACATTCCTGTTCTGGCTCCCAGATTTTTTCGCCAAGCGCTATGGCGTGGACCTCAAGCATTACGGCCCGCCTTTGATTGCCATCTATGTCATGGCCGATATCGGTTCGGTGCTGGGGGGCTGGCGATCCTCGCGCCTGCTCAAGCGCGGATATGCGCTGGGCCACGCCCGCAAGCTGGCCATGCTGGCCTGCGCCCTCTGCGCCCTGCCCGTGGCCGGCGCTATGTATGCCGACAATATCTGGCTGGCCGTGGCCGTGATCGGCCTGGCTTGCGGCGCCCATCAGGGCTTTTCTGCCAATCTTTATGCCCTGCCATCCGATCTCTTCCCGCGCTGGGCCGCCGGCTCGATCATCGGGCTTGGCGGCCTGGCCGGCGCTTTGGGGGGCATGCTGATGAGCATGTATGCCGCCAATGTCCTGCAACATATCGGCAGCTATACCCCGATATTCCTTTTTGCGTCCTGCGCCTATCTGCTGGCCTTGGGGGTGATACACCTGATCGCGCCGCGCTACACGCCCGTCACCCACTTCACGTCCGAGAGCTGAATAGTCATGTCTGCGCGTCTGGATCCCTGCCGCTTTTTTCCCGCCGACCCGCGCCAGCGCGCCATCGCGGCCGAGTTGTTCGCCGGGATCGAACATTTGCCCATCATCAGCCCGCACGGTCACACCGATGCGGCCTGGTTCGCCCAGGACGGTCCGTTCGAAGACGCGGTCAGTTTGCTGCTGTGGCCGGATCACTATCTGCTGCGCCTGCTCTACAGCGCCGGCGTGAGTTTGAAGAGCATCGGCATCGAACCGATGGATGGCAGCGACGGCGTGGTGGAAACCGACCGCCGCAAGATCTGGAAAAGATTCGCCGAATATTACTACATCTTCCGCGGCACGCCGTGCCGCACCTGGCTGGACCATACCTTCCTGGAAGTCTTCGGCCTGGACCGCGCCTTCGGGCCTGACACGGCGGATCACTACTTCGACACCATCAACGACAAGCTCAAGACACCCGCCTTTCGGCCCCGCGCCTTGTTCGAGCGCTTCAACATCGAGGTCATCGCCACCACCGAACATTCCATCGATCTGCTCCAGCATCACGAGGCCATCGCCGCGTCCGGCTGGAAGGGACGCGTTGTCACCACCCTGCGCCCGGACGAGGTGACCGACCCCGATCATGAACATTTTGCCGCCAGTCTTCGCAAGATCGGCGAACTCAGCGGCGAGGACACCAGCAACTGGCGGGGCTATCTGAGAGCGATTGAAAATCGCCGCGCTTTCTTCCGCGCCCACGGCGCCACCGCCACCGACCATGGCCATGTCACCGCCCAGACCGCCAATCTTTCACCCGCCGAAGCGGAAAGACTGTTCGCCAAAGTGGCGGGCGGCACGGCCCAGCCGGCGGAACGCGAACTCTTCCGCGCGCAGATGCTGACCGAAATGGCGCGCATGTCGGTGGAGGACGGCATGGTGATGCAGCTCCATCACGGTTGCTGGCGCAACCATAATGAACTGATCTATCGCCGCTTCGGCCGTAATATCGGCGGCGACATGCCGATGCAGGCTGCCTTCATGGGCCAGTTGAAGCCGCTGCTCGACCGCTTCGGCAACAATAGCGATTTCACCTTGATCCTGTTTACCCTGGACGAAACCAATTATGCCCGCGAGTTGGCGCCGCTGGCCGGCCATTATCCCTGCCTGAAGCTGGGGCCCGCCTGGTGGTTCCATGACTCGCCCGAAGGCATCATGCGCTATCGCCGCCAGACCACCGAAAGCGCGGGCTTCTACAACACCGCCGGCTTCAATGACGATACCCGCGCTTTCTTTTCCATCCCGGCGCGGCACGATCTGGCGCGGCGTATCGACTGCGCCTATCTGTCGGAATTGGTGATCCAGGGACGATTGCCGATCGCCGAAGCCGCTGAAGTTGCCAAGGACCTGGCCTACCACCTGCCGAAAAAAGTCTACAAGCTGTGAGACTGAATGCGGCCGCGCTGGCGCGGCTCCCCGGCGCGGTGCGCCGTCCAGCCTTTGATCCGCTGCGCCTTAAATGCGGCATCGTGCATCTCGGCCTGGGCGCCTTTCATCGCGCCCATCAGGCGGTATTTACCGAGGGTGCCATCGAAAAAAGCGGCGGCGATTGGGGCATCATCGGCGCTTCTTTGCAGCACGGTGATGTGCCCGATGCGCTGCGCCCCCAGGACTGTCTGTATGCCGTCGAAAGCCTGGGAACGGCGGCCGGCATCCGGGTGATAGGGGTCATCCGTCAGGCCTTGTTCGCGCCGCGCGATTCGGCGGCGCTGTTGCAGGCGTTGGCTGCGCCCACCACCCATGTCGTGACCCTGACGGTTTCGGAGAAAGGCTATTGCCTGACGGCGGGCGGAACGCTGGATCTTTGCCATCCCGACATCATGGCGGAACTGGCGACGCCGCATGCGCCCCGCTCCGCCATAGGCTGGCTGGCCTTGGCGCTGCAGGCGCGGCGCAAGAACGGCGCCGGCCCGCTGACTGTCCTGTCCTGTGACAATCTGCAATCCAATGGCGAGAAGCTGGCCGCCGCGGTGACCGAACTGGCCGGGCGGCAGGACCCCGGATCACGCCCATGGGTCGCTGCCAACACCGCATTTCCGTTGACCCTAGTGGACTGCATCGTGCCCGCACCGGATGCGGCGCACCGGGCCCGTGTCGCCGCGGCCTTGGGCGTAACCGATGAGGCCAGCGTGGCGCGCGAGGATTTTGCGCAATGGGTGATCCAGGACCGCGCCGCCGGGCCCCTGCCCGCCTGGGGCGCGGCCGGCGTCCAGATCGTGCCCGATGTCGCCGATTATCAGCGGCTAAAACTGCATGTGCTGAACGCGGCCCACTCGGCCCTGGCCTATCTGGGACTGCCGCGCGGACATATATATGTGCGCCAGGCCATTGCCGATCCGCAGTTGCGGGCTTTTCTGGAAGAGATGATGGCGCGCGAAATCGCCCCCGCCCTGGCCCCGCTGGATGTCGCCGCTTATTGGCGCATGGTGGTGGCACGTTTGCCGGCATGGCCCGGGTGGTCGGTGCTTGGCTGGATCTGGCGGCGGCGCCGGCGCGGCCACGCGATCCTGCCAACGCCTGGCTGGCCGACTGGGCGCGCGCCGGCGCCGACAGAGCGGTGCCGCTGGACAACGCAGCGCTGTTTCCCGATGGGTTTCGCAGCGATGCGCGGCTCGGTAAAAAGAGGGCGGCAACCCGTTGGAGTTGCTGCCCAGATAATGCGAGCCGCCTAGGGGACCGACCCGCGCGTCGTGTTACCAGGTGCCCCTGACGCCGAAGATAACGACCTGACCCTGGTCATAATAATTGTGCGTGGCGGTGACCCACTGGTCATAGGCGCGCAGCTTGGAATTGAACAGGTTCTGCACGTCGAAGGTGAGTTCCGGATCGGTGGGAATGTCGCCCAGAAAATTGGACAGGCGCACACTGCTGGAGAAGTCGGCCTGGCCATAGGACTTTTGGAAAAGATACGCGCCCTGGGGGCAACCAGACACCGATGCGTTGGTGTTGGGCAGGCACAGACTCTGGGAATTGGAGCCCGAAGCATAGGCCGTGTCGTTCCACACATAGGACAAGCGAACCGAGATGCCGTTATGGTCGTAATAACCGGTGACGTTATAGCTCATCGGCGGGACGCCGGTGGCGAAGGTCGGCGCCGACCCTGAGCTCTTCTGGTCCAGAAGGGTCAGGTTGCCGGTGAAACCAAAGCCCGGCAGACCGTAATCGTCCAGCAGGAAGTCCAGCGGCTGGACATAATCCAGTTCCAGGCCGTTGATGGTGAGCATGCCTGACGCATTGATATTCTGCGTCACGGTGATCTGGGCTGCGCAATTGGCGTCCGACGAGCAGCCACGTCCCTGTATTGCCAGCTGCTGGCCGGGCGTCAGGGTGTTGTAGTTGATGCCGAACTGCTGCAGATAGGAGAAAGGCTGGGTGGTGTTCTGCTGGATGGGAAAGCCCGACACGCCCTTGCGGAACGCCGTAAAGCCGAAATAGCCGGCGCCGCCGGTATAGAGTTCGAAACCGACATCGATATTGTTGGAGTAAAAGGGCTTGAGCTGCGGATTGCCCAAGGTGATCGCCTGGGCCGTGACGTCACCGAAATTCACGCCGGAGATCATCTGGTTGGGATTGGCCCGGGTCATGGTGCGCGACAGAGAGCCGCGAACCTGGAAGTCGTCCGTCACCTCATAGACCGCGTTGATGGACGGCAGGAAGGTGCCATATTCCTTGGTCTGGGTGGCGAATTTGAAGGTGTTGGGATACAGGCCGCCATCTGTGAGTGTGGAGTTGCGTGGATCCACGATCGTCACCGGAGAGGTGATGTACTGATGGGTCTCGACAAAGCGCAGGCCCAGATTGTAGCGCAGATTGTGGCCATGGATCGGCTCGGTGCCGGCGACTTCGCCGTACCAGCTATAGACATTTTCCTGGATGGTGCCGGAATTTCCGCCGCTGGTCGCACCGACCGCAAAGGGATAGGTTTCGGTCACACCGGCATGAGCATTGGCAACCGAGTTGATGGCGGCGCGGTCGATGGCATAGTAATTGCTGGCGGCCGCCAGAGCGGCGTAATCCTCGGTGATGAAGCCGGTGGGCCCTTGCTTGATGAAGCCGGCCACCGCCGATTGCGGTACCAGCGAGCCGCCGTAATTAAAGGCGGGGAAGCCAGCACTGTAGCCCGTCCCGTAACCTGGATAAGTTGGGCTCTGTCCCGGCGACGCCGCGTTCACAGTGGCGATATTGCCGGCCACATTCAGGCCCCTGCAGACCGGCTGGGTATTGGGCGGTGGCAGGAAGACGTTGGGATTGTCGCCGCACACCGCGTTTTGCATGATCTGGGAACCATCGATCGCCGTGATGGCGCGGAAAGCCGAGTCATAGGCGGCGCCGACTTTCAGCGCGATACGACTGCCGCCCCAGGTGAAATCAACATGCGCGCCTGAAGTCTGGGTGAAGCGCTTTTCATCCTGCAAATTGGTGCGGCCGTTGTTCCACTGGAAATTGGCCGGATTGTTGATGTCGATGCTGGGCGTGATGATGGGGAAGGCCGCGCCGGGCGGATTGTTGAAGGTGGCAAAAACGCCGCCCGCGGGCGCCGCGCAACCGGGCACGCCGGTTGCGTTGCCGCCGCTGGGGCATGTCACCACCATATAGGTCGGGGAATCGCGGAAGAAATGGCTGCGGCTGGCATTGGCTTGGAATTCCAGATTCATCAAATCATTGATGTGCCAGCTGCCGCCTGGGTTGATGCTGAAAAAGTCCCCATTCTCCTTGTAGGGACGGGCTTCGGAATGGAACTGGGCATTGGCAAAGGTGCCGCTTTGCACCACGCCGCCGATGCCCGCGCTGGGAGTGGCCCCCTGCCCAATCTGTGTCTGGGAAAGCGGATCCAGCACGACATTAATGGGAATGAGCGGTTGCGCGCCATTGCCGGCGCGCACACCCAGGGCAAGATCGCTGCGATCCATGTCATTGTAAGCGCGTCCGCCGACCATATCGAGATAGAAATGCAGATCTTCGGTGGGGCGCCATTCAAAGCTGGCCACGCCGTTAAAACGGTCACGGCTGCCGCGCTCATACATGCTGCGGCCCAGGCGCGGCAGCAGGATATTGGAAATCTGCTGCGGCGTCAGGCCGGGATTGAGCTGGGACAGGCGCGCGCCGGTCAGGGTTTCGCCCGGCACCAAGCCACCGGTGGTCACATTCGCGGGGACAGTGGCGGGAAGCGCATAAAAATTCGCACCCAATGTATCGCAGTTTGCTGCCGGGCACTGCGTCGCGGTCAAGGGGCCAGGCGACCCCCAACCGGCATTGCCGTCTTCCCAGCCCTTAGTGAAGATCTTGTTCTGCACCCCGGCAACGCCGATCAGGGCGCCGAAGCTGCCCCAGGTGTCGCTGATGATCAGCGCACCGCGTTCGCCCATGGAGCTGGAGGCGCTGTATTTGCTGCCTTGCAGATTGTAGGTGATGCGGAAGCCTTCATGATCGAAGGGCCGGGCGCTGCGCAGGTTGATGTTGCCGGCCGCGCCGCCTTCCAGCATGTCGGCGGTGGGCGACTTGGCGACCGACAATTGGGTGAAGAGTTCGGTGGGGAACCAGTTCAGGTCCACTTCGCGGTTGGCATTGGCGTTATCGGTCGCGCCGGTTGACGCCACCGCCACATTGGACCCGTTGAGCGTGACCTTGGTGAAGCTGGTGCCCAAGCCGCGGATCGAAGCATTAACGCCTTCGCCGTCGATTTCACGGCTGATGGTGACGCCGGGGATGCGATTGAGGGATTCGGCGATGTTGGTATCAGGGAATTTTCCGATATCCTCGGCAAAGACTGTATCGACGAAGTTGGTGGAATCGCGCTTGGCCTCGGTAGCCTTTTGCAGCGACGCGGCATAACCGGTGACCGTCACGGTTTCCACGTTATTGGCCGCCACCGCCTGGGCCAGGGCGACCGAAGGGGCCACCATTAACATGGCGCCGAGCATGCCCCCGCCCATCAGCATGACCTTGGTGCGGGCAAAACGGATTCCGGCTGTCTGATACATGGTAATTCTCCCTCCTGGTGCCTTGCGGCTTTTCGATCCGACGGTTTCCCCGTCCGGTGCGCCAGTCTATGGTACCGGTCACATTATTTTCAGAAATATCCCTGATGTCCCACGCCGTCAAGACAGGATGGGAGCGCTACCGGTAGCGCTTATCGAACATGGGGGAGAGTGAGGGCACTAATCGAGTGTCGCTGCGACGCAGCATTGACGCACCAGCGTCATCCGGTTGCAAGAAGGCGACGAGGGCCTGGAAGGGGCTCGAAATCAGTCAAGCCTTCGTAAGGCGCTTTGTTGCCGGCGCCCGGGCGGAGGATCCTCGCTTGACCAGGGTAAAATTCATGATCTTGTGTTCAGGCATCAGCGCTTTGCCGGACCGCCTCGCGCGCACTTGTTCAATCAGCAACCGCACCGCTTCGCGTGCCATTTCGGAGATCGGCCGGCGCACCGTGGTAAGTTCCGGCCAGATCATGGTGGCGAGCGGCGTATCGTCGAATCCGGCGACGGACAGATGGGCCGGAACGTCCAGGTCCTTGCGGTGGGCGACGAACATGGTGGCCGCAGCCATCTCGTCGTTGGACGCAAAGATGGCTGTCGGGCTAAAACCGTTTGTCAGCAAACGCTCGGCAGCCTTCAATCCGGACCGGTAGGTAAAGAAGCCCTGCGCCACCTGGTCGGCGCCGACTTCCAGGCCAGCTTCGGTCATGCCTTCCATAAAGCCCCGAAAGCGCTCAGCCGAGGCGCTGTGTCCCGGATGGCCATTGATGAAGGCTATTCGCTTGTGGCCCAAGCTCAACAAATGCCGGGTCATTTCGCGCGCGGCCTCAAAATCGTTCACGGAGACGGCCGAAAAATACGGTGCCGGCCGGCCGGCCGTGACCAGCACAGCCGGAATCTTGGCTAAGACCACCGTCTTCAACGCATCCTCGGAATCACAGAGCGGCGCCGGCAGAATTACGCCGTCAACCCCGCCTGCAACCATGCGCTGAATTGACTTGCGCTCGGTTTCCAGATCGTCGCACCGCTCCAGCACAAGCTGACAACCGCTAAGGCTGGACTGTTCGAGACTTCCAAGCAACAACTCGCTAAGGTAGGATGCGGTCGAATTGGCGTACAGAAAACCAATATGCACTGTGTCAGCGCTGGCGAGGCTGCGAGCCGCCAGGTTGGGGGAATAACGTAGGCTCTTGATCGACTTGGCCACTTTCGCGCGCGTCTCCTCGCGCACATTGGTTTCCGAATTGATCACGCGTGACACAGTCATGGGTGAGACGCCGGCGTGGCGCGCCACATCACGGATGGTGACCACCTTGCCGCTGCGGCGTGTATTTTTGTGAGCCAACGGCCTCTCCTGAAGCGTCAGTCCTAGCAAACCTTCAACGAAATAAACATGGGGCTTTTGTATCGCGATGGATATGGTTTTGCAGGAAGTTGTTTGAATCCGGACCTTCGATCGCCGCAAAGGCTGATGGCGCGCCGCGCAAAGCCTCGCTTGGCCTAAAAGACCGCGCACTTATGACGCGCCACACCGCTGGGATAACTGTCTCGCCGGCCGGGAGCCGAACCACTTCTGCACAGCGGATCATACCCCTGACCGCTCAACCGAATGATGGACTGCTCTTTACCGCGCGTTGCCTGTAACGATACTGTGTCGCATAGATCGAGGCGAAAATGGTGCGCGCAGTTGCGGCGTTCATAATGGCCGTGTTGCTGGCGAGCCCGGCAGTGGCTGCCCCGGTCTGGGTGGGAAGTTGGGCGACATCCCAGCAGATTCCGGAAGAGCACAATGCCCTTCCCGCTCATGCTCTGGACGACGCGACTCTCCGCCAAACGGTGCACCTGTCCCTTAACGGACGCTCCTTGCGCGTGCGGCTGTCTAATGCCTTCGGTGTCACACCCTTACACATCACGCGGGCGCGCATCGCGCGCGTTGCGGCGCCCGGCAGCGACCGGATCATCGCCGGTAGCGATACGGCACTGTATTTCGCGGGGCAAGAGGACGTTACGATTCCGCCGGGCGCAGAATATGTTTCCGATCCTGTGAAATTGATGGGCGCCGATATCGCGATCAGCCTGCACCTTGATACGGCGCCGATCCAGCAAACCAGCCATCCCGGTTCGCGCACCACATCATACCTGTTGCCCGGAAATCATGTGTCCGATGCGGCCTTGCCCAGCGCGATGACATTCGACCATTGGTTCGTCATCGCGGGCATCGATGTGTTGGTGGCGGGCGGTGCCGCGGTGGTGGCGCTGGGCGACTCCATCACCGACGGCCGCGGTTCCACCACTAATGGCAACGATCGCTGGACTGATGCGCTGGCGGAACGCCTCGCCACGGCGAAGCGGAAAGTCGGCGTGCTAAATCATGGTATCGGAGGGGGTCGTGTCCTGCTGGACGGACTGGGGCCTAATGCGTTGAGCCGCTTCGACCGCGACGTGCTGGCCCAGCCCGGTGTGCGCTGGCTGATCGCGTTCGAAGCCATCAACGATATTGGCACTTTCGATCCGGAAGGTACCAAGTCCGTGGCCATGCATGACGACTTGGTACGCCAGCTCGCGACCGCCTATAGCCAGATGATCGCCAAGGCGCACAGTGCGGGTATCAAGGTCTATGGCAGCACCATCACGCCTTTCATGGACTGCGGGCCCTATCACCCCAAAGCCATAAACGAAGCGGACCGCATCGCGTTGAACGCTTGGATTCGCGCCAATTTCGACGCGGTATTGGATTTTGATGCCGTGGTACGCGATCCTGCCCGCCCCGATCACCTGGCGCCGGCTTATGATTCCGGCGACGGTCTGCATTTGTCACCAGCCGGCTATCGCGCCTTGGCCGCCGCCGTTCCGCTATCGCTATTTCAATAGATCGCGAAGGCAGCGCAGCCGTTATCCAACAGTAGTTAACTGACAAAATGTCGACTTGGCAGACAGCGCCCTTGGGCATCGAAAAACGTTAACCGACTGCGAATGTCCGCTTTGGGTCAAAAGCGGTCATTCGCCCCCTACCTGCTGAATGTCCGCTTTACCCCCCAAAGCGGTCATTCGTTCGAGGGCAGCCCAATGGCTGCTTCTGACCCAAAGCGGACATTCCAGGTGACCGTCTTTCGGATGCCTTCCGCCACCGGAAAGGGGAGCCTCGCACCGCAGAAGTGCGCCGCTTTCCGTCCGAAATCGCACCCTCATTGCCAGCAGAGTTCCCATCTGCCTCAATGGCCCCAAACATAGGGCTGGGGGGCCGGGGTGTCTGAGGAAAACGCAGGGGTCGCAACCGGTCCTGAAGGGGTAGGCGCGGGCGTTGACCCCGTCGCCACGGCTATGGCTCTGGGTGGGGCAAGCCGAGAAGACGCGAGGGCGTTTCTCGACGACCAGCGCCGCATGATCCATCTGCAGATGGAGGAGATGCGCCAGCGCAATCCGTATGAAATCTCACACTTCCGCCTGCGCCGCTTCAGCGGCTGGGCCAAGGCGGTGTTTGAATTATCCGTTGGCCTGCTGGTGCTGGCGCTGGTCGCCGGCATCAGCCTGATGGTGTGGAACGCCGCCCACAGTGACGGGCTGGTGATCGAAAGCTTCACTGTGCCGCCCGACATGGCGGCGAAGGGTCTCACTGGCCAGGCCATCGCCGGCCAATTGACCGACAAGCTGTCCCAGCTGCAAACCGCCACCGATTCCAATCGCGCCGCGCGCTCCTACGCCAACGACTGGGGCGGCGACATCAAGGTGGAAATTCCCGACACTGGGGTCTCCATCGGCGAAGCTTATCGCTTCCTCAAATCCTGGCTGGGTCATGAAACC
>JAEKMB010000298.1 GCA_019508105.1 Alphaproteobacteria bacterium | reverse complement strand
AGACCGGCGCTTCGCATCTCGCGCCGCGCCGCCGGCTTGTTCAGCAGCCATTGCACGGTGCGGGCGATTTCCGCTTCCGGCGCCTTGTCCGCCAGGCCCAGGCTGATGCCCATGCCGGCATCGGCAAAGGCGGATGCCGAGGCAACATGGTCCTCGGTCAGGCCCAGATAGATGGCGGGAATGCCGCAGGCCGCCAACTCGTAAGCGGTGACGCCGAAGGCGCACAGCGCCACGTCGGCGCTGGCATATTCGATGGAAAGATCATCGGCGCCTTCCACCGTCTCGTAATTCTTCTTGAGTGCCACCAGGCCCCGCGCCACCGTTCCGGCATTCTTCATGCCGGTGCCGATGACAAAGCGGATGCGCAAAGCGCTATCCAGCACCGCCAGCGCCTTGGCCATGGCGTGGCATGGGGATTGAGGCCCAGCAAGGTCCATTCCCAGCCCAGGCGCGGCAGAGTGGCCGAGCCGGACCATTCCAGCGCGCGCGCCGCAGGCACCGGCGGATAATAGGCGTAATCGGCAGCCAGCCGGCGCTCATGGCCGTCATCGATCACTGCCGTCACCGCCACGCCGCGCTTGAGACGCTCCAGTTCGGCGCGCGACGGGCCTTCGCGGCCGTCCAGCAGCAGGATGTCGGGCGTGTTGGCATCCGCCAGGGTTTCCAGGTCGCTGGGCCCGCGCAGCATCGCCACCTCAAAACCGGCCCGGCGGATGGGCGCGGCGGCATCTTCGCTGCCGTTCAGGGCAAACAGGACGCCGATGCCTTCGCGGTCGCGCAAGGCACGTGCCAGCGCCACCATGCGCTTGACATGGCCATAGCCGAATTTGCCGCCGCCGTCGCAGCGGATCAGCGCCAGGCCGCCGGACATGCGCCCGGCTACGGAATTGTAATCGCTGCGCGGGGGCGCGGCCTTCAGGTCCGGCTCGCGTTCCAGCAGCAGCAGGAGATCGGCCAGCGAGGCCTCGCCCGCGCGCGCGTCCAGCCTGGCATGCAGCGCTTCGATGAAGGCCAGGTCATCGGGCGTGTCGATAGTAAGCCGCCGGCCCTTTCTGGCCAGGGACGGATAGGCCGGGGCGCGCACGATTTTCACGAATTCCGGGTGAAGCCTGAAATAGCCGGTGACATGCTCGCGCGCGCAACTGTCATGGGCGGCATCCATCATCAGCCGGTCCAGGGCGCGGCGGCTGAAAGGATCCGCGCCTTCATGGGCGGAAGCTTCGCCGTCTTCCAGCATGACATAATCGCCATCCTGCTCGATCAGCGTGGCAACCAGGTGATCCACGAAACCCGCATCGATGAAGGGGGAGTCCGAGGACACCCGCACAATAATGTCGGCATCCAGCTTTTCGGCGGCCTGGGCATAGCGCGCCAGCACGTCATCCTCGGGACCACGCACCACGGTGATGCCCTCGGCGTTGCACCATTCCACAATGGCTTCGTCCGCGTCATTCGCGCTGGTGGCCACCGCGATGTCTTCCAGCAAGCGGCAGGCCTTCAGGCGATAGACGATGTGCCACAGGAGGGGCCTTCCAGCGATGGGTTTCAGCACATTGCCCGGCAGGCGGCGCGAGCCCATGCGCGCCTGTATGACGGCGACAACACGAATATTCTCGCGGGCATAGGTCGGGCGCATTAACGAAATCTAAAGTTGGCATGACTAAGAAGCGGTTAACGGAGTGGAACCCGATATGCCCTCAGGAACCGATCCGTCATGACCAGGACGCTGCTGATTGTCTCGGGCGGCGGTGTCGCGGCGGCGGCCGCTGCCCGCGCCCGCGCGCTGGGTCACCTTGTCGCGGTCTCCGATTCCGATCCTCAGGCACCGGCCTTCGCCTTCGCCGATTCCTGTCTGATCGCCGATGCGCATGGCGCGGTGGAGACTGCCGCTGCAGCCGAGCGCTACAGCCGCAAGATCCGCAAGATCGATGGCGTGCTTTGCCTGACCGACTATGTCCTGGCCGCCGCCATGGTGACGGGCCGCTTGCGCCTGCCCGGGCTGCCGCTGCATGTCGCCGAGCTGGCCAGCGACCGGCTGGCGATCCGCCGCGCCTTCCAGTCCGCCGGCATCTCCGCGCCCTGGCATGCGGAAATCTCCACGCCCCAGGAATTGCAGCGGGTATTGATCGCACGCGGCCGCAGCCTGGCGATCATGCCGGTGGAAAATCTCGGGAGTCATGGCCGCCAGTTGATGGCAGAGGTGGACGATTCCGCCGCGGCGTTCCATCTCACCCGCGACCGTTCGCCCAGCCAGCGGGTGATGGTCGAAGATGTGCCCGAAGGGCCGGTCGCCACCTTGGACTGCTGGATAGAGAGCGGCGCCTGTCAGGTGGCGGGCGATCCGGGAAGCTCTGCCAAGGACACCGCCGCACGCGCCGTCTCGGCAGTGGGGATCAGCGACGGGCCGGTGACATGCCGGATCGTGATGCGCCAAGCCGCGCCACAAGTCCTGGCGATTTCGGCGCGGCTTGGCGGCGAAGCCTTTCTGGACAAGGCCATCGCGGCAGCGCTGGGGACCGCTTAAAAGCACGAAGAGCGAAGTGCCCCCCGGCCCTTCGCTCTTCGCTTATGCTTTTACTTTGTACTTCCCACCAGAAGGACTGATCCCTACGCCCCGGGGCAGACGCCGTTCTTACGGTCGTCCCGCTACGGTTGGCGAAGGGGCGGGCTTTTAAGGGCCCGCCCCTGCCTTGGCTTAGCGGAACAGCGAGAGAATGGTCTGCGGACCCTGGTTGGCGATGGACAGGGCCTGCACGCCGAGCTGCTGCTTGACCTGCAGAGCCTGGAGAGTGGCACTTTCCTGCGCCAGGTTGGCGTCGACCAGGTTGCCGATGCCCGCAGTCAGGGTATCGGACAGCTTCTGGGCGAAGGTCGCCTGGATCGAGAACTTCGCGGCGCCCGAGGACAACTTGGCCAGGGCCGAGTTGACGTTGGTCAGCGAGGTCTGGATCGTGGCGACCAAAGTGGACGCCTTGGCCTGGGTCGAAATCGTGGCCGTGGACTTCACGGTCACGATGGCGCCCGACAGCTTCAGGTTCTGGGCAGCGGTCGTGATACGGCGGGTGCCGTCGGCCGAGGCCAGAGCCGTGATCTGGTTGGTCGAACCGTTCACCAGATTGAAGCCGTTGAACACCGCATTGCTTACGATCGTGGTGATTTGATCGCGCAGGGCGGTGAAGTTGGCGTTCAGCGCCTGACGGCTCGCGGTATCGAGCGAGGAGTCAGCCGCGGCGAGCGCCTTGGTCTTCAGCTGGATCAACAGGTCCGAAATCGACTGGCCCGCCGACAAGGCGACGTCAACCGAAGAGGTGGCGTTGTTGATCGAGTTGATGACGGCCGTATAACCCGCCACCTGACCGCGCTGATTCTGGGCAATCGCGTAGACCGCGCCATCGTCACGCGCATTGGCAACCTTCAGGCCGCTGTTGATATGCGACTGGGTCTGAGCGAGTTGACCCTGGGTGGCGGTGAGGTACTGCAGCGCGATAGCGGCGCTGGTATTCGTGTTGACGCTAAAAGACATTTTGGTCTCTCCATTCTGGTATCCAGTCCGGCCCTTCTGGGACGGACTTTGGGCGTTTTGCCCGCCTAGCCTATTTCAAGGGCCGTGCCGGAGAGCGGTAAGATGTGGTTAAACATCGATTTTGGGTGGCGGAGGAAAATAGCTTCCAGCGGGAATTTTCCCGGGAGCCGGGCCGCCCGGCAAAATTTGCCGGATAGGGAAATTGTTGCCGGGTGAAGTGGGCAAATAACTCCACTTTTCAGAAAAACTGCGTACGGGAAATCGCGGAAAACCGCGGAAAATAATGGTTCACGCCGGCACAGCCAAAGGTGAACAAGTCTTACCGACTACGCTCTTATACGCTTACACATGAGAGAGCCGCAGCGCCATAAAAGAAAAAGGGCGGCGCGTGGCGCCGCCCTTCCTCGTAAGTCTCTTGAAAGGCTCTTTACTTGAACAACGACAGGATGGTCTGCGGCGCCTGGTTGGCGATCGACAGAGCCTGCACGCCGAGTTGCTGCTTGACCTGAAGCGACTGCAACCGGGCGCTTTCCTGCGCCATGTTGGCGTCCACCAGATTGCCGATGCCCGCAGTGAGGGTATCGGACAGCTTCTGGGAGAAGGTCGCCTGGATCGAGAACTTCGCAGCGCCCGACGACAGCTTGGCCAGGGCCGAGTTGACGTTGGTCAGCGAGGCCTGGATGACAGAGATCAGGGCCGAGGCCTTGGCCTGGGTGGAGATCGTGGAGGTGGTCTTGACCGTCACGATCGAGCCCGACAACTTCATGTTCTGGGCCTGAGCCGTGATACGGCGAGTGCCGTCCGCGGACGCCAGGGCCTCGACCTGATTCGTCGAACCATCAACCAGGTTGAAATTGTTGAAGACGGCATTCTTGACGATCGTGGTGATCTGATCGCGCAGGGCCGTGAAATTGGCGTTCAGCGCCTGACGGCTCGCGGTATCCAGCGAGGGGTCAGCAGCGGACAGCGCCTTCTGCTTCAACTGGATCAACAGGTCCGAAATCGACTGGCCCGCCGAAAGGGCAACGTCGATGGCGGACGAACCATTATTCAGGCTGTTGATCACCGAGGAAAAGCCGGCCACAGCACCGCGCTGGTTCTGGGCAATAGCGTAAATCGCGCCATCATCCTTCGCCGTCGCAACCTTGAGACCGCTGTTGATCGCACCCTGGGTCCTGTCGAGCTGACCCTGAGTGGCATTCAGGTATTGGAGCGCGACTTGGGCGCCGGTGTTGGTGTTGACGCTGAAAGACATAATATTCTCCATTCTACTGGTGGTGGACCGCGCGTTCTGCGGGTCCTTGGGCAGATGACCCACCGGAACTTTGCAATGCCCATGCCATGCCGTTAACCGCGCAAGCACTTGAAAATGCTTGATTAATTCTGCTTAACGGGTGCGGGTCATTAGGCATGGCTTGCCGCTTGGGGCAGTTCTTGCCGGGAGCCGGGCAAGAAAAAACCGGCGCCGTTGCCGGCGCCGGTTTTTGGAAATTCAACTGTCAGACCGGTTAGCTCGCCTTCAGACCTTGCATGATTGTGCGATTGATCTCGATCAGGGGATCCAGCGGCGCCTTTTCGCGCGTCACGCTGCGCGAATATTTCGCCACCCACAGCGACAGGGAAATGATCTTGGCGCGCACATCCTGGGTCAGGGTGTTGCGGTCGTCCATGCAGTCGGCGGCTAGCGTGCGCCACAGGCGCCGATTCCAGTCCACCGCATCCACCAGTGGAGCGCCGGCGGCGCCTGCTTCCTTGGCGCTGAGCAGCGCGCCGGTGACTTGGCCGAACAGCCGGTATTCCGTCACGCGGGGATCTTCGGTCGCGGCCTGTGTGGCCTGATAGGCTTTAAGGCTCATAGCTCAAGCGCTCCTGTTCCAAATCAAAAAGCTTCCGGCAGGCGATCAACGCCTTGTAATAGGAGCCCTGGGCGACATCGCGGCTGATGTCGACGCAGGCCGCCAGAATCGCAGGGGTGCCGATCGCGCCCATAAACTCGGTCATGCGCAAGGCAAACTCGTTATAGGGTTCTTCGCTGGCTTCGCCGTCCAGATACATCATCATGATGGCCAGATAGATGCGCCGCGCCGGGGTGTGGGCCCCTTCCGGCTGCATGATGTCCTTTTCGCGCAGTACACAGGCCTTGTTCTGGATCACCAGACTGGCGCGCTTGTCGCCATTGGCCAGAACCGCGCCATTGAGCACGAATTTCTCGCCTGGCTTTAACGACAATTTCAGCGGCATGGCGCCATTCCCTCTCGATCGGAGGCGAATGTACCCACGCGCTGGTTAATAAAAGCCTGCCCGTTTGCCGCCAGATGTTTACGAAAGGTTAAGCATGTAAATCGCGGAGGCGGGCCAACGACTAGGGAAGATCGCTTTCTTCCAAAATCAGTTCGAACGGACGCCCGCGGCCGTCCGGGCTCCAGCCCGCCGCGATGGCCAGGCGCACGCCCGCGGTCAACATGTCCGAAGTGACCTTGGGCTTTTCGGGAAAGCGTGAGGGGTGGCGCTGCCGCTCGAAGGGAAATTGCAGCACCAGCTCGCGCCATGCCTTGCGAACGCCATGGCGGGTGAGTGTTTCGTCATGCTTCATGACGCTGAGCCGCAGCCCGATATCGCCATGGGTGGTCCCCCAGGCGGGCTCGCTCTTGACGTTCCAGATCAGCGCGATGCCGTCCACTGTCAGCCGGCCACCCAATTTCCTGTTGGTGCGCTTGGTCATGATCTCTCTATTATAGCATAGGCGCGAGGAATTTTGTGGCGTGAGCAGGAGCGCCTAGCGACGTGTACAAGACGTACACGAGCGGTCCATAGCGACAGCGTATGGACGCGACGAACTCACGACGCAAAAGGACCGCGCCTATTGTTGCTGTTGCTGCTGCTGGTGATAGAGCCGCTCGGGCATTGAGGCGGTCGGTGTGGGCGTCGCCATGGGCCGCGCCACTTTGAGGAAATCCTCATGGCGCACCGGCGCCTGGGTCGGCTCCAGCGACACGGCAATGGAAAGCTCGCTGTCGGCATCGCCCTTATAAGTGCCGCGGGTGGGCGGCACATCCGCATAGTCCCGGCCGACGGCGGCGCGGACATGGCGCTCGCCCGCCATGATATTGTTGGTGGGATCAAAACCCACCCAGCCCAGTGACGGCAGATAGGCTTCCACCCAGGCATGGGTGGCATTGGCCGCGGAGCGATCGCGGTTGCCCTTGTGATAGAGATAGCCGGAGACATAACGGCACGGGATGCCCCAGGTCCGGGCGATTGCCGTCATGATATGGGCAAAGTCCTGGCAGACGCCGCGGCGCTGCTCCAGCGCCACCTCGATGGGGGAATTCACTTCGGTGACGCCGGGCTCATATTCAAACGAATCGTAGATACCCCGCTGCAGGGTGCGAAGCGCCCGCATCGGATCGCCCACCGGCTTTTGCAGGTCGGCGATGGTCATGAAGCTTTCCAGCTCCGGCGACAGGCGCGCAAAGCGCGAGGGTTCCAGCATGTCGAAATGATCGTCGCTGAGATTGAAGTCGTTGTAGCGGCTCCATTCCAGGGGATCGAGCTGGTCCGGCCAGGCCGGCATCTGGCCGATCTCGACCGTGGCCTGGGCCTCGATGCGCAGCTCTTCATGCTCGCGCAGCAGGTTGAAGTGATAGACCGCGTTGCCCAGGTGATCGGTATAGGCATAGAGCTGGGCGCGGGGATTGGTGGAGATCTGGAACGAGCGCAAGGTCTGCGGCCCTTCGGAACGTGGCTGCATCCGCAGTTCCATCACCGACTCGCGGACGGGACCGGAGTAACGAAAACGGGTGACGTGGCGGATGGAATAAAACATCAGAGCACCGTTTCCGCACCATAGGTGATGTACGAGCTGTAGAGCGCTTTGTGAATCTGTTCACATTGCTTTGTAATGTCGGCGATGAAAGCTGCGACGCCGCCGGACATCAATTCATCCACCTGGCCGAAATCCACCGCCGCCTTCAGCCGGCCGGCCAGCCGTTCCACCGCGGCGCGCCGCGCCGGCGGGGCGCCCGGCGCCACCCGCGCCAGGGCCTCGGTC
>JAEKMB010000297.1 GCA_019508105.1 Alphaproteobacteria bacterium | reverse complement strand
GCAGGGGTGATGATGGCGAAAGTCATCTGGAAGAACATGTAGACCGATTCCGGAATGGTCGGCGCCAGCGAGTTGACCGAATTCAAGGTCACCTTGCTGAGGAACAGCGTGCCGAAGCCGCCGATCCAGTTGTTCATGCCGGCATCGGCGTTGGGCGTGAAGGCGATGGAATAGCCGATCACCATCCACAAGACGGTGATCAGCGCCGTGGCGCCGAAGCTTTGCGCCAGGGTCGCCAGCACATTCTTCTTGCGCACCATGCCGCCATAGAACAGGCCCAGGCCCGGAATGGTCATCATCAGCACCAGGGCCGAGGAGGTGATCATCCAGGCGGTATCGCCTGCAACAAGCGGATCCTTGGGAGCATCCGCCGCGAAGGCGGCGCCGGCGGTCAGCGCCAGCATGCCGGCGCTGGCAAGCGTTGCGAAGCCCGCTTTCTTCAAAGTTTCAATTCTCATTTTTCAGTCCCCTTTGTGGACGGCTGCGAGGCCTTGCGGGCCTACAGCGCGTCACCATCCGTTTCGCCGGTGCGGATACGCACGACCTGTTCAAGCGGCGTGACGAAAATCTTTCCGTCGCCGATCTGACCGGTCTTCGCCTTCGAGGTGATCGCATCGACCACCGCGTCGAGCATCTCGCTCTTCACCGCCACTTCGATTTTGAGCTTGGGCAGGAAGCTCACAGCGTATTCCGCGCCGCGATAGATCTCCGTATGCCCCTTCTGCCGCCCATAGCCCTTGACCTCAGTCACCGTCATGCCCTGAACGCCGAGCGCCGAGAGAGACTCGCGCACTTCATCGAGCTTGAAGGGTTTGATGATCGCCGTAATAAGCTTCATCTGCCGTCCTTCCGTGTTATTGCCAGCGCCGGACGAGCGCCCGGCTTTAACGATTTATCAAGAAGCGGGCCAGTTTCGCGGAAGTCGGCCAAGGCATTGAGGGAAAAGGGTCTTTGCCGAAAAAGGGACAGGACGTGACTCAAAAACAGGCAAGCTCATTTGCCTGAAAATTATGCAAAAACCAGTTTTTGCATAAGTTTTGTGCAAGGATGAAACTTTGAAGCAGGTCGATATTGTGATCAGCGGTGGGGGCATGGTGGGCCTGCCGCTGGGCCTGGCCCTGGCCCAGGGGGGCTTGCGGGTGGTGATCGCCGATGCGGCCGCGCCTGCCCGGGCGCTGGACCCTGGATTCGATGGTCGGGTCTCGGCCCTGGCCTATGCCAGTGTGCGCATGCTGACAGCGCTGGGGGTGTGGGAGAGCCTGGCGCCCCATGCCCAGCCTATTCGCGAAATACTGGTCACGGATGGCGCCACTGGACGGCCGGCGTCGCCTTTCTCGCTGCATTTCGACGCCCAGGAAGTGGGAAGTCCGGCGCTGGGCCATATCGCCGAGAATCGTCACATCCGGGCCGCCCTGCACGATGCGGCGGCGCGGCAGGAAAATCTCCAACTGCTGGCGCCCGCATCCATCAAGTCGCTGACCGTGGAGGCGGGACGCGCGGTGGCGCGGCTGGCGGGCGGCGAAGAAATTGCCGCCGCACTGGTCATCGCCGCCGATGGCCGGGATTCGCCGCTGCGAGGGGAGATGGGGGTGCAGGTGATCGGCTGGTCCTATCCCCAGACCGGCATTGTCGCCACGGTGGAACATGAACGCCCGCACAATGGCGTGGCTTATGAGCACTTCCTGCCTTCGGGGCCGTTCGCGATCCTGCCCATGACCGGCAATCGGTCGTCGCTGGTGTGGACCGAAGACAAGAAAAAAGCGCCCGGGTTGCTGGCGCTGAACGAGGAGGAGTTCAACACGGAATTGTCGCGGCGCTTCGGCGCGCATCTGGGCAAGACGCGATCGGCGGGGCTGCGCTGGTCTTATCCCTTGTCCTTCCATCTGGCACGGGATTTCGTGCGGCCGCGTTTTGCCCTGGCCGGTGATTGCGCCCATGGCATTCATCCCATCGCCGGGCAGGGTTTGAACCTGGGATTGAAGGATGCTGCCGCCCTGGCCGAAGTGCTGCTGGATGCGGGACGGCTGGGCCGCGACATCGGTGCGCTGGATACGCTCAAGCGGTATGAGCGTTGGCGGCGGTTCGATTCCTTTGCGTTGGCCGCATCCACCGATGCGCTGAATCGGCTGTTCTCCAATGACATCGCGCCGCTGCGGCATCTGCGCGATCTGGGGCTCGGGATTGTGGATTCCATTGGCCCCGCGCGCCGCTTCTTCATGCGCCATGCCGGCGGCGATATCGGGAAATTGCCGCGCCTGATGAAGGGCGAGGCTGCTTAGCACCGCCTGTCATTCCCGGCCAAGCTTTGCGGCAGCAAAGCGAGGGGAAGGGAACCCAGACACTTATCGGTTTCAGAAGCCTGGATCCCCTTCCCTCGCGGCGTAAGCCGCGCGTCGGGGATGACATCTAGTACAATGGCTTCAATGGACCGTCTTTTTCCATCTCTGTGACGCACGTTCGCGCGCCGACATGCGGCCGCGCTCCGCAGCGCCGGCCAGGGCCGCAGGCAGCTCGTCATAAAACCGCCGCGCCACCACCCCCACCCGCTCAGCGCGCATGTCTTCGGCTTCGGCCCGGGTGGCGAAGACCTGGGCTTCGAACAGATAATGGGTGACGGCGCCGGTGCGGATTTCCTGGACCTCTTCGACCTGCTCATTGGCGACATCGATGGCGTGGCGGAAATGGGCGTTGGCGTCGGCCTTGTCGCGCTCCTGCTGGGCGATGCGCGCGACATTGGCCTGATCGAACCGCTTCAGCCAGGGCAGGCCGAAGCGATAAAAGCCGATACAGGCCAACACAAAGGCACACGCCCAATATACATCCGTCATTGCGCCAGTCCGTGAATGCCGTGACCGCGCTTTAGATAGTCTTCGCTCTGCATCTCGGCAAGGCGCGAGGCGGTGCGGCGGAAGGCTTCGGCGCCGTCGCCCGCCGGATACAGCGCATCAGGCGGGGCTGCGGCGGAACAAACCAGCTTCACGCCTTCGTCATACAGGGTGTCGATCAACAGGATGAAGCGCCGCGCTTCGTTGCGCATTTCCGGCGACAGTTGGGGGATATGGTCCAACAGCAGGGTGTGGAATTCCTGCGCCACCGCCAGGAAATCCGCCGCCGCCAAGGCTTCCGCGCAGAGGTCGCGGAAATCAAACCGCGCCACATGCCCAGTGGCCTGCGGCACCGTCACCTTGCGGCCCAGCACCGGCAGAGTCATGGTTTTGCCGCGTTTGGTGTCGGTCAGCCGCAGCCAGGCTGCGTCCATCGCGACATCGGCTTCCCGCCCCAGCGGCGTCATATAGACCGTGATGCCGGAAATGCGTTGCAGCCGGTAATCGGTGGGGCCGTTCAGCTCCACCACTTCCAACCGCTGCTTGATCTGCGCGATAAAAGGCAAAAAAAGCTGGCGGTTCAGCCCGCCTTGATACAGCCGGTCGGGCGGGGTGTTGGAAGTGGCGACGATGGTAACGCCCTCGGCGAACAAGCGGTCGAACAGCCTGCCCAGGATCATGGCGTCGGCCACGTCGGTGACCTGGAATTCATCGAAACACAACAGCCGCGCCTCTTCGGCCAGGGCGCGGGCAATTACCGGAATGGGATCGCTGGAGCCGGCGCGCTGGCGTTCGGTGTGGATGCGGGCATGCACATCCACCATGAAGCGGTTGAAATGGGCACGGCGTTTTCTGGCCACCTTGGCCTGGCCGAAGAACAGGTCCATCAGCAAAGTCTTGCCACGGCCGACATCACCCCAGATGTAAAGCCCGCGCGGCGGCGGCGGTTTTTTGCCAAACAGGAAAAATACCGGCTTCTTCGCCAGCGCCGCCGCCAATGCGCTCAAGCGGTTCACGGCGCTTTCCTGGGCCTGATCAGGTTTCAGCTCGCCGCGGGTGAGGGCGTCCCGGTACTGGACCAGCAGCATCTAGAGCCCTGCGCGCGCCAAGACACGCCTTGCGCCGGCGGCATCCAGCGCCTCCAGCATGCGCCGGTCCAATGTCACCACCCCGGCGCCAGGCTGGGCGTCAAAGGCCGCCAGCACCCGTCTGGCATAGGCGACCTCGTCCAGTGATGGCGAGAAGGCGGCCCTGGCCGGCGCGATCTGGCTGGGATGGATAACACTCTTGCCGTCAAAGCCGAAGTCGCGCGCTTCCGCGCAAGCCTTGGCAAAACCGGTCATGTCGTCCAACCCATTGTGGACCCCATCCAGCGCCGTGATGCCGGCGGCGCGCGCCGCCAGAAGGGCCAGCGACATGGCGGCATGGAGGTTGGCGCGGTCGGGCCGGTGGCGGCCTGCCATGGCGCTGACCAGGTCGTTCATCCCGAACACCAGGCAATCCACTCCCGCATCGGCGATGGCCAAGGCATTCAAGACGGCGCGCGGGGTTTCGATCATCGCCCAAAGCGGCACGCCGCCAGATTTGTCCTTGGCGACTTCGATTTCTTCAGAGCCTGAGATCTTGGGCAGCAGGATGGCGTCGGGCCTGGCCTCGACCATCGCCGCCATATCCGCGTCATGCCATTGAGAGGATGGCGCATTGACCCGCACCACAACTTCACGCGGCGCGAAATCCTTGAGCAGCGCCGCCGCGGTGGCGCGCGCCTGCGCCTTGTCTTCGGCGGCGACGGCGTCTTCCAGGTCCAGGATCACCACATCGGCGTCCAGGCTGCGCGCCTTTTGCAGCGCCCGCGCATTGGAAGCGGGCACATAAAGCGCGGTGCGGCGGGCTTTATACGCCTTCGACAAGAAGAAATTCGCCTTGGCCGGCCTTGTCGCGATATTCGCGGGCCTTGGTATATTCCGGCGAATGATAGCAGTCGTGCGCGTCCTGCAGCGAGGCGAACTCGATGATCACATTGCGGGCCCGGGCATGGCCTTCCAGCACTTCGGTTTTGCCGCCGCGCGCCAGGAACTTGGCACCATAGCGTTCAAAGGCCGGCTTGGCGGTTTCGACATAGGATTTGTAGGTCTCGGGGTCATGCACGTCCACGCGTGCGATCCAGTAGGCTTTCGGCATTATGCGGTTCTCCTTGAATTGGCCGCGTTATTACGCGGCCCGTAGCAAGTTGCGTTTGACAACAGACTCGGCGATCTGCACCGCGTTCAACGCGGCGCCCTTGAGAAGATTGTCGGACACGATCCACAGATTGAGGCCGTTCTCGAGGGTGGGATCCTTGCGGATGCGGCTGACAAAGGTGGCGTCCTCGCCGGCGCATTCGATGGGCGTGACATAACCGCCATCCTCGCGCTTATCCACCACTAGGATGCCGGGTGCGGCGCGCAGGGCGGCGCGCGCCTTTTCCGCCGTCACCGGCTGTTCGAATTCGATATTGACGGATTCGCTATGACCCACGAACACCGGCACTCGCACGCAGGTCGCCGTCACCTGGATATCGGGGTCCAGGATCTTCTGGGTCTCCACCGCCATCTTCCATTCTTCCTTGGTCACGCCGGAATCCAGGAAGACATCGATATGGGGAATGACATTGAAGGCGATCTGCTTGGTGAACTTGCCCTGCTCGATGGGGTCGGCCACGAACACCGCACGGGTCTGGCGGAACAGTTCGTCCATCGCGTCTTTGCCGGCGCCCGACACCGATTGATAGGTCGAGACCACCACCCGCTTGATGATGAACAGGTCATGCAGCGGCTTGAGGGCGACCACCAGCTGGGCGGTGGAGCAGTTGGGATTGGCGATGATGCCTTTGGGAATGTCGGCCAGCGCTTCGGGATTGACCTCGGGCACCACCAGCGGCACCTGCCGGTCCATGCGCCAGGCGCTGGAATTGTCGATCACAAGGCACCCTTGGGCGGCGATCTTGGGGGCCCATTCCTTGGCGATGGCGCTGCCGGCGCTCGTCAGGGCGATGTCGGTGCCCTTGAAGTCGTAGTAATCCAGTGCCTTGACCTTCAGGACATGGTCGCCGAACGAAACCTGCTGGCCGATGGAACGCGGCGACGCCAGGGCCACCACTTCACTGATGGGAAAGTCGCGCTGGGCCAGAGTTTTGAGCATTTCCCGGCCGACATTGCCGGTCGCTCCGATCACCGCGATTTTATAAGCCATGCGCACCCGCCTTTATGGGCGGCAGCAATACTAAAATGCGCTGGTCGGGGGAAGCGGCCTGTTGGCCTACGGGCCGGACCGCCATTGCAGATGAAGCATCGGCCGGCCGCCGTCCAGCCCGCCATTGACGCGCGGCATCAGGGGATTGCTGGGCGTGAAGGCCTCCCATCGGCCTTCACGAAACCCCAGACTCTGGGCGGCTTCGTCGCTGTAGCGCATGGCATAGGGCGACTTCTCGTTGGCGGCGGTGCGCAGCTCTTGCTGATGCTCTGTGGGCCAAGCCGCGTTGGTTTCCGGCCCCGGAAAGGCCCAGCCCGGCGCCGGTCCGGCAATCAGGGCCGGAACAGCGACAGCGAGGAACAAGCCAAACCGCATGCATCAACAACGCGCCGAGTGCTCCGCTGTTGCATCCCGGTGACGGGGACTCGAAAGTTCCCTGTTTCCAAAGGCTTGGCGGGCATATGCGGTTCAGTTTAAGGTCGCGGCGCTGGGAGAGTCGAAGAGGTTCAGATGACATCCATGAAGTTGGCCGCCGGCGTGGCGGCCCTCAGCCTGATCAGCATGCCCTTGGCCCAGGCCCGGGCGATTTCCGCTGCCTGCGCCAGCGCGGCCGAGATTTCCGCCATCCAGGTGGCCTCGGTGCAGCAGGAGCTGACCGATGCGGCGCTGGCCTGCGGCCCCAAGGAGGTGGCGCTGTTCAATCAGTTTCAGACCGTGTTCAACAAGGAGCTGCGCCGTTCCGACGCCACCATGCTCAAGATGTTCAAGCGGATGAACGGCAACCGCGCCGGCGATGCGGCCTATGACGCTTTCAAGACCCGCGCCATCGCCCATGCCGAGCAGCGCCGCACCAAGCCCGGCGCGCATGAGAATTTCTGCCGCACCGCGGACGTGGTGTTTGCCGCGGCGCTGGCGCCAGACAAGCCGGTGCTGGAGGATTTCGTCTCCGGCGTGCCGGTGAACGAAGCCAATCCGGTGGACAGCTGCGAGATCAAGGTGGCGGTGGCGCTGCAGGGCGTGCAGGCCGGCCCTGACATCGTGCCTACGCCGCGGCCTGATCTTCCGGGTGATGCGAATTATCCCCCGTTTCCCGCGGTCGGAAGACAAGACGGCAGGACG
>JAEKMB010000296.1 GCA_019508105.1 Alphaproteobacteria bacterium | reverse complement strand
CGCCGAAAGCGATACTTTCCGCTCCCTGACCATCCAGGATAGCGGCGGCACCAGGAAAGCGATCGAAGCCGGCATTGCCGCAGTGCGCGACATGCTGCCGGCCGCGGGCGCGGTCCGCCGCGAAACCGCACCCGCGTCGGAGTTGATGCTGGCCCTGCAATGTGGCGGCAGCGACGGCTATTCCGGCATCACGGCCAATCCCTCGCTGGGTGCGGCGGTGGATTTGTTGGTGGCGCATGGTGGCACCGCCATTCTGTCCGAGACGCCGGAGATCTATGGCGCCGAGCATCTTTTGACCAGGCGCGCCAGTCCGGACGTCGGCAAGAAACTGATCGAGCGCATCCGCTGGTGGGAGGATTATACCAGCCGCAATGCCGGCAGCATGAACAACAATCCCTCGCCGGGAAACAAGGCGGGCGGGCTGACCACCATCCTGGAAAAGTCACTGGGTGCGGCGGCCAAGGGCGGCACCACGCGGCTAAAGGCGGTGGTGAAATATGCCGAGCCTGTCACCACCAAGGGCTTCGTGTTCATGGATACGCCGGGTTATGATCCGGTGTCGGCGACGGGACAGGTGGCCGGCGGCGCCAACATCCTGTGCTTCACCACCGGCCGCGGCTCGGCCTATGGCTGCAAGCCCACGCCCTCGATCAAGCTGGCCACCAATACGGCGGTCTATGAGCGCATGACCGACGACATGGACATCAATTGTGGCGATGTGCTGGAGGGGGTTTCCATCCAGGACAAGGGCAAGGAAATCTTCGAGCACATATTGCAGATCGCGTCGGGCAGCCGTTCCAAGTCCGAGAAGCTGGGCTATGGCGATGCCGAATTCGTGCCCTGGCAGATCGGTGCCACCATGTAGCGCGTCCGCGCTTTTTCCGCTTAACTGGCGGGAATAAGGGTCGGGGGAAACATGAATAGATTGCCTGTGGTGGAGCGGCGCTATGTGGTCGCCTTTGCCCTGACCGCCACCCTATTTTTCGCTTGGGGCCTGGCGTCCCAGTTCAACGATTTGCTGCTGCATCATTTCCAGAAGGCGCTGGACATCAGCCGCACCCGCGCCAGCCTCACCCAGTTTGCTTTCTATATCGGCTATTTCTGCGCGCCGCTGCCGGCCGCCATGATCATCCGCCGCATCGGCTACAAGAAGACCATCATTATCGGCCTGGCGCTGTATGCCATCGGCGCTTTCCTGTTCGTGCCGGCGGCGCATATGCGGGTCTATGGCATCTTTCTGGCGGCGCTTTACATCATCGCCATTGGTGCGGGTTTTCTGGAAACCAGCGCCAATCCCTACATCACCATTTTGGGCGCACCGGAGACCGCCTCGCCGCGGCTGAACTTTGCCCAGGCCTTCAATGGCGTGGCCACGGTGTTGGGGCCGCTGGTGGGCGGCTATGTGATTTTCTCCGGGGTGGAATATACGCCCGCGCAAATGGCGGCGATGGGACCGGCCGCGGTGGACCAGTGGCGCGCCCAGGAGGCTGCCGCCGTCGGGCCGCCCTATCTGGTGCTGGGCGTCCTGATGGTGGTGATTGCTTCGGCCATTGCGCTCACCAAATATCCGCCGCTGCGCGCGGACGTCACCCCCGAAACATCCCGCTCGCCTTTTGCCGTGCTGGCCCGCCCGCGTGTGCTGTGTGCCGTGGTGGCGCAATTCTTCTATGTCGGTGCCCAGGTCGGTACCTGGAGCTTGCTGGTGGATTTCGCGCAAGAAGCCGCACATGTCCCCGAGCGCATGGGCGCCCAGGTCTATCTGGAAGCCACTATGATCGCTTTCTGCGTGGGGCGGTTCGTGGGCGCCTGGCTGCAGCGAACGATCAATCCGCCGCGCCAGTTAATGCTCTATGCCGGCTGCAACATCCTGCTGTGCTGCGCGGCCGCGATAATCGGCGGCTTTCCCAGCATCTGGGCCCTGGTGGCGACCAGCTTTTTCATGTCCATCATGTTTCCCACCATCTTCGCACTGGGACTTGAAGGATTGGGCCATGAGACGGAGTTCGCCTCCAGCTTCATCGTCATGGCGATCTGCGGCGCCGCGGTGATACCGCCGGTCATGACCCTGTTCGCTTCCTTCACCGGCGCGCTGCATTGGAGCATGTTCATCCTGGCGGCCTGCTATGCCGTGGTGGTGGGCTTCGGCCTGTTGGCACCCAGGCTCAAGACGGCATGATTGCGCGACGTGATCTGGGACGGACGGGTCTGACGGTTACCGAGCTGGGGTTCGGCACCGCACCTTTGGGCAATCTGTTCCGCCCGCTGCCTGACAGCCTGGCGCGCGAGACCCTGGCGGCAGCGGAACGCGAAGGCTTCGGCTATTACGATACCGCGCCTTTCTATGGCTTCGGCCTGTCGGAACGAAGGCTGGGCGATGCGCTGCGCGCCCGCAAGGATATCGTGCTCTCCACCAAAGTGGGGCGGCTGCTGAAGGCGGTGCCCGGCCCAGTAGACGAAACCATTGTCCGCCATGGTTATGCCACGCCTATGCCGTTCGAGCCGGTCTATGATTATTCCTATGACGCGGTGATGCGCAGCTTCGAGCAAAGCCTGCAACGGCTGGGCCTGTCGCGCATTGATCTGCTTTATATCCATGACATCGGGCGGCTGACCCATGGCGATCTAAATGCCGCGCGCATGGCCGAACTGACCACAGGCGGCGGACTGAAAGCGCTGGAAGAACTGCGCCAATCGGGCGCCATTGCTGGTTTCGGCATGGGCGTGAACGAGGTCCCGGCCTGCCTGGAGGTGATGGATCACGCCCGGTTGGACGTGATCCTGTTGGCGGGGCGCTATACCTTGCTGGAACAGACACCCTTGGACGACCTGTTCCCGCGCTGCGACGCGGCGGGCACGGGGATTGTAGTGGGCGGGCCCTACAATTCCGGCATCCTCGCGATGGGCACCCAAAGCGGTGCGCCGCTCTATTATGACTATGCGCCGGCACCGGCGGAAGTGATCGGACGCGTGCGCCGGATCGAAGCCGTGTGCAATCGCCATGGCGTCCCGCTTGCGGCGGCGGCGCTACAATTCCCGCTGGCCCATCCACTGGTTGCCAGCGTCATTCCCGGCCTGGATTCGCCGCAGCGGGTGGACCAGACAATCGCTCTTTATCGCCAGAAGATTCCCGCCACCCTGTGGCAGGAGCTGCGCGCCGAAAATCTCATTCGTGGGGATGCGCCTATCCCATGATCGTGGACGCCCATCAGCATTTCTGGGATCCGGCGCGCGGCGATTATGACTGGCTGAAACCGGACAATCCCATCCACCGCGTATTTGGCACCGCCGATCTTCGGCCGCTGCTGGTTCAGGCCGGGGTGGAGGCCGCCATCCTGGTCCAGGCCGCGCCCACGCCTGCCGAAACCGATTACATGCTGGGCATCGCGCGCAACACGCCCTTTGTGCTGGGAGTCGTAGGGTGGGTAGATTTGTTGGCTCCGGACGCCGCTGAGGAGGTACGCCGCCGCGCCGCGGATCCGCTGTTTCTGGGGTTGCGGCCCATGCTGCAGGACATTCCAGATCCAGAATGGGTCTTGCAGCCCGGTCTGACGCCGGCGCTGAATGCCGTCGCCGCGGAAGGCCTGGTGTTCGACGCCTTGATCCTTTCCCATCAGCTGGACGCGATCGCCGAACTGGCGCGCCGCCATCCGCAACTTTCCATCGTGCTGGACCATGCCGCCAAGCCGCGACTGGGCGAGGCGGGTGCCATGGCCGCCTGGGCGCGGGGTATCGAGGCCCTGGCCGCGCGGCCCAACGTCACCTGCAAGGTCAGCGGGCTGCTCACCGAACTGCGCCCGGGCGGCACACGCGATGATGTGGTGCGCGGCGTCGGCGTCCTGTTCGATTTGTTCGGGCCGGAGCGCCTGATCTGGGGCAGCGACTGGCCGGTTCTGACCTTGTCCAATTGTTTTGTTGGGGCCGGCGATTACCAGGGCTGGTTCGAGTTGGCGCGTGAAGCGGTGGCGGCCAAGGACGCCAGCGCTGTCGGCGCTGTGATGGGCGGCAATGCCTTGCGCATCTACCAGCCTGACAAATCGCGTCTGGGCCGTCACGCCTGAGCCGCGCTTGAGCCAGCGCCCCTCATCAAGCCAAATCTATGGCTACCACTTCGTGCAGGCGGATGGACGGCACCTCAACGACCAAACGCTTGCCTTCCTGGGCGGTTTTCGGTGTCGTGCCGCTTTCCAGCAGCCTGACCGCGCCAATCCGGGCGCCCGGTGGAATTTCCAGCGCGACGCGATAGGGCCCGCAGGCGATCATCTCGCGATAGGGCCCTTTCATCATCATCGGGTTGTTCATGTTGACGATATGGGCCGCCAGCGAGTTTTTCTGCCGCCAATAGGCGATGTCCACCAGGCCGGGACCTGACACCGTCATTGGCTGACCATCCTCCATGGCCCAGTCCACGGCATTCTTCAGCAAAACAAGATGATCGGCCGCCAGCACTTCCCAGAAGGTGCGGTCCAGATCCATGGGGAAATACACCACCCGGCCTTTGCCGACCTGGCGGCAGAACACCATCGGGGTGTCGGTTTCCAGGGTCATGGTATAGACCCGCTCCATCGGCAGGTCGGGATAGCTGGGCACCAGGGTGAGCGGCTGCCTGGCGCTATCATGCGGCTTGACCGTGATCTGCTGGGTGGCGGCGATGATGCGCGGCGCGTTCTCGAGACCGCGCGTCAGCACATGCGGATGGCGCGGCGTCAGATAGCTGTTCTTGACGCCGTTCTCGGTTTTTACCCAATCGCAGCCGAACAGATCGGCCAAGCCGAAATTGGCGCGGCGCTTGCCCAACTCGTCGTAAAGCGAGGTTTCGCCGGTGGCCACGATGCGCCCGCCGGCGGCGACAAAATCGCGGATCTGTCCGCACTGTTTGTCCGACAGAGCCGCGATGTCGGGCAGCACCAGCACGCGATAGCGCCCAATATGTTGCGGCTCCAACTGGCGGTCATCGGCCATCTCGAAGGGGATGCGCGCTTCCACCAGCGCCTGGTAATAGCCGTTCTGGGCATCGGTCACCCGCTGCGCCGCCCGCACCCCGTCGCCGGCGGTGAAGGCGGTGCCGCCGGCGGTGAAGGTGCCGGACTGGGTGGAATTGACCAGCGCCACCCGTGCCAGATTGGCGGTGTTGCGCATGTATTTGTCATGGGCGTAATGCCACTGGAAAATCTTCTCCACCGGCGCCACCCAGCGCGGATCGAACACCCGCGCATTGAACTTGCAGTACCAGGGGCGGAAACCCTGGGCGATGCCCGAATGGGCCCAGGCTTCCAGTTCCGGGCCGCGCTGCACCGAATCCTTCCAGCGGTTCTCGTCCTCCACGCCGACATTGAACAGCCCGCACACCGGCAGGTTCTGCATATAGGCGCGCACCTGCTTGGCGTATTTGCCCATCATCCACACCGGGGTGGTGCCGCTGCGCCCCTGGCGGTCGATCGCCACAATGGGAATGGTGACATTGTTGGGATCGTTCATCCCGCCATTGGGACTGAAGAAACAATCCTTGTTCGAGGCCTTGACCGTGTCGTCCCACAGCTTGAACTGTTTCCAGCGCATCTCGGCGTTCCACTGGATATAGGCCTTGCGCTGCGGGTTCTGCGGATCGTTGGTGGTGGGCAGTTCCAGACCGGTGGCGGTGCGGAATTTTGTGCGACAGGTGGCGCAATAGCACATGCCGCTGCCGGCCCAGCGGTTGCCGAAGAATCCCTCCGGCTTATAGACCTCGGCGATCTCCTTCAGCACCGCGGGCATGAAATCGAACATGAAGCCGCCATTCTGGCAGGTGACATACATGTCCGCCGCGGCCCAGTGGCGGCGGGGCTTGCCGTCCTCGGTACAGGCGGCCCATTCGGGATGTGCGGCGAAGGCCTCTTCGCTCATGGCATGGGGATCGACGCGGGCGATCACGCTCATCTTCAGGGCGCGGGCACCCTTGACCATCTCGCCGAACATGTCGCGATTGCCCAGATATTTGGCGCGATTGTGGAGCGGCACTTTGGAAGGATAAAAACAGATGCAGCCGCCGGCCGACAGACACACCGCCTCGACATGGGTTTTCTTGAACAGGTCGAACCAGAAATTGGGATCATAGCTGGGCGGGTCTTCCTCGGTGAAAGCGACCTGGGCCCAGCGCATGGCATTGTTGGCCCAGGGCAGGCCCGCCATGTCACCGGTCATGGCGAAGGCGGGAGCCGGCGCCAGGGCCAACAGGCCACCCGCACCGAGCAGCATGGCTTCGCGCCGTGTTGCATCCGACGCAATAGTTTCAACCATTTTCTGCTCCCCTGTCAGCGCTTGCCAATTTAAGGCGCATTGCCAAAGCTGGCAATTCACGCTTGACTGATTGTCACAAGAACAACGGGGAAAGATGTGCGCCTGAACCTCGCCGCAGCATTGCTTGTGCTGTTGTCTTTTAATTCCGCATGGGCCGCCGACATCACGGTCTATGCGCCCAACATCGTCGCCGGCCCGCTGAAGCTGCTGGCGGCGGAGTGGACCGCCAAGACCGGCAACAAAGTGACCTTCGCCGGCTTCAATGTCGGGCGGGTACGCACCGCCGTGGAAAACAACGATCCCGGCGACGTGGTGGTCGCACCGACCGGCAACTTCACCGATTTCGCGTCCAAGCTGGTGGCGGGCAGCGTACGTCCCCTGGGCCGCATTCCCTTTGCGGTGGTGGTCAAGGCAGGCGGGGCGCATCCCGACATTTCCACCCATGACAAGTTCGTCGCCTTCGCCAAAAAAGCCGGCGTGCTGGCCTATGCCGACCCCAAGGTGGGCAGCCTGACCGGCGCCATGGTGGAGGAGATGCTCAAGCGTCCCGAATTCACCGGTGTCGAGCCGCGCCCCATCAAGGGCATGATCGGCGAGGCTATTGTACGCGGCGATGCGGAGTTCGGCGGCGGCGCCCTGACCGAGGAACTGATGGCCAAGTACGCCGAAGTGGTAGGCCCTTTTCCCGACGATCTGGGGCTGCATGTCGATCTGTCGGCGGCGGTACTTAAAATCTCCGCCGCGCCATCGGAGGCGGAAAGTTTCGTGCGCTATGTCACGCGGGCTGGGGCCGCGCCGGTGTGGAAAGCCGGCGGCGTGATCGAGATTCCCAAAAAGTAATTAGAAGGGCTTCATGCCCTTCGCGGTCCACAGCGCCCTGGCTTCGGGGCGGGTGAGATATTTGATGAA
>JAEKMB010000295.1 GCA_019508105.1 Alphaproteobacteria bacterium | reverse complement strand
CTCGGCCTATGCGTTGAACATGACGGACACCGGCGGTCATATCCGCAAGTTCGAAGAGCTGGAATCGGACATTATCCGCCTGGCTATTGCCCGCTATGACGGCCATATGTCGGAAGTGGCCCGGCGTCTCGGCATCGGCCGCTCTACCCTCTATCGCAAGCTCAAGGAGTACGGCCTGGAGGTCGATCTCGCCAATGAGCCGATGGCCAAAGTCGCCGAAGATGACGGCGATATCGAGGAAACGGTTCGCAAGGCCAGCTAGAACATTCTCTGTCGTCGCAAAAAAGTCCCTGTTTCGCAGCAGGGGCTTTTGCTTTCCGGCCTCGCCCAGGCACGCAGCGCTCGAAATGGTCCGCTGGACCATTTCGTTCGCTTACAGCGAAGCGCTCACAACCCCACCTTCAACCGCGGCTTGTTGGTCCGCACATAGATAACGTCCTGGTCGGGCACCTCATTGCATTCCATCGCGATGGTTGTGACCGGCGCGTCCGGCGCGGTGGCGGGCAGGCCGGTGATGTGGGTGCGGAAGCCATCCTGCGTCACCGTCGCCATCTGGCCGGTCTTCAGCACCTTCGCCGATAGCACCTTGCAGTTCAGGCCGGAGATGGCGACATCGCTGCCGGGCCAGAAATGCACATGAGTTCGACCTTTTCGGGTTGCAGATATCGGCGCCATAGATGGTCTCGCCATGGCGATGCACCCATTCGCCGACTTCGGTCAGGATGCGCGCGCTTTCCGGCGGAATGCCGCCATCCGGCTGCGGCCCGATATTCAGCAGGTAATTGCCGCCATCGCGGGCACAGATCAGCAGGTTGCGGATCACGGTGCGCGGGGTTTTCCAATTGTCGTCCGCTTTCTGATAGCCCCATGAATCGTTCAACGTCATGCAGCTTTCCCAGGCGCGTCCGCCATCTTCCGCCTTGATAGTCTGTTCGGGCGTGGTGAAGTCGCCGGGCAGATCGTTGCGGTTGTTGACGATGATGTCGGGCTGAAGTGCGAACACCATCTGGTTCATCTTTTCGGATTCCCAGCCCTTGGCATCCAGCGGCCAGTGAACGTCGTACCACAGGACATCGATCTTGCCGTAATTGGTCAGCAATTCGCGGATCAGGCCGTGGGTGTAGTCCACAAAGCGGCGGCGCGCGGCTTCGTCGGTGAGGCAACGCGCGCCATCGGGATGATGCCAGTCCATCAGCGAATAATAGAAGCCGACGCGCAGGCCTTCGGCGCGGGCCGCCTCGACGAATTCCCGCACCACGTCATAGCGCGGCCCCTGCTGCACGGCATTGTAGTTGGTGAGCTTGGTGTCCCAGTTGCAGAAGCCTTCATGATGCTTGGTCGTCAGCACCATGTATTTCATGCCCGCCGCCTTGGCGAGTTTCGCCCATTTGCGAGCCGAGCCCGGCACAGGGTTAAAGCCGGCGGTGAGTTTCTGATAATCCGCGACGGGGATCGCCTGCGTCTCCATCGCCCATTCGTGACGGCCATAGGCGGCATAAAGGCCGAAATGAATGAACATGCCGAACTTGGCCTGATGCCACCAGGCCAGGCGGCGCTGCTGGTCTGGCGTGGGCGCACCGCCCGTCCCATAGCCGCTGCCGGGCACCTGCGCCTGCGCGGCCTGCGGCGCGGCTGCGATTGCGGGCACGGCGGCGGCGCCAACCAGCAGGCCGCGGCGGTGAATCGAAAAATCAGGCATGGAACCTCCCAGCATGCAGGTCTTCTCGCCCGCGCCTGGGCGGATCAAATCAGCGCCCATCCATCGCTGTCCAATGCAAGTCCGGCATCGTTTCCGCCGCCTTGTCCAGCTTCCGCATGCGGATCACCTGGCGCATGATCTTGGTGTCAAAGCCGGTGCCCTTGGCCTCGGAATAGACTTCGCGGATATCGGCCGACAAAGCGGCGCGCTCTTCCTCCAGCCGCTCGATGCGGTTGATGAAGGATTTGAGCTGGTCTTTGGCAAAGCCGGATTTGGCCATTTGGGAACTCGGATTTTGGAAGGCGCGGACCCTAGCCCGGCCGCCCGACGCGATGCAACGCGGAATATCAGGCCCGGCTGTGCACTCTTTTTATTGGCCTACCGCTTCGCTGCTTGAGGCCATATCGCCCAACGCCGCATCAATGATGGGTTTCAGGCGCTGCGCAAAGTCTTGTGCCGCCGCATCGCTGGCAATCAGGTCCTGCCGCATTTCAATCAGCACATGCGGCAAGCCGCGCAAAGTGCCATGGACATTCAAAGTGTCGCCGTCCAGCGCGCCGGTATAGGGCTCATTGTCGCCGACCGTGAAACCGGCCTCGGCCAATCGCGCCCTCAAGGGCGCCGCCAGCCGCGCGTCGCGGTCATACAGAATCCCGACCTCCCATTGGCGCGGGGTCTTTTTCCAGCGGGGCGTGAAGCTGTGCATGGAGAGGATCACGGCGGCAGGTCCCATCCGGTCCAGTTCGGCGGCGATGGCGGCATGATAGGGCGCGTGATAGGCCGTGATACGCCGCGCCACTTCGGCGGCATCGGCGTCGCGGTTGCCGGGAATGATGCTGCCGTCCGACAATTTCATCACCAGGGTGGGATCGTCCGGCCCCCGGTTGAGGTCGATCAGCAGCCGCGACCAGCGCCCCAGCAGGGCCGGCGCACCCCAGGCCGGCCTCAAAGGCGTTTTCCGTCATGCGGTTGCCATATAGGATCGGGAGACGTTGACGGGCAAACCCTTTTCACGCCAAACCGGACTGACCATGCGTCGCACGACCCTTCTCCTGGCGGTGACTTTCGGCCTGTTGGCCTCCCCCGCCTATGCCGCTTTCAATGTCTGCAACAAGACCGGCCTGGCGGTGCGCTCGGCCATCGGCCGCTTTGACGGCACCAACTGGACCAGCGAAGGCTGGTGGACGGTTCCGCCCAAAAGCTGCGCCGCCCTGCTGACCGGCCCGCTGCAGGGACGCTTCTATTATCTTTATGCCACCGACGGCGCTGCCGGCACCTGGGAAGGCAAGACCAATTTCTGCGTCGCGCCCGACAAGCGCTTCCGGTCGGTGGGGCGGACGAGCTGTTCCAAGCGCGGCTTCGACCGGCGCGGCTTCTTTGAAGTGGATACCGGCAAGAAGCCCGACTGGACACAAACTCTTTCGAACTAGGGCTTTTTTATAACCTACCGCTTCGCTACTTGAGGTTTGATCCGATGCGCCGGCGCCGAAAAACAAAAATCCTGGCCACATTGGGCCCGGCCTCCAACACCATCGAGAAGATGCGCGAACTGTTCGATGCCGGCGTCGATGTGTTCCGCATCAATATGAGCCATACCAGCCATGAGATGCTGGCCAAGATGCATGGCGACCTGCGCAAGCTGTCGGAAGAGGTGGGCCGGCCGATCGGCATCCTGTGCGACCTGCAAGGCCCCAAGATCCGGCTGGGCAAATTGTGCGGCGGCCCACGCATGCTCAAAGAGGGTGAGCGCATCAAGCTGGTGCTGGGCGAGACTAGCGACAAGCCGGAAGAAATCCCCATCCCGCACCCGGAAATCTTCCAGGCCATCAAGCAGAAGCATGCGCTGTTGATCGACGACGGCAAGGTACGGCTGCGCCTGCTGCGCAAGGCTGATACCTTTGCCGAGGCGGTGGTCGAAGTGGCGGGCGAGATCAAGGACCGCAAGGGCGTGAACATGCCCGACACCTTGCTGCCCATGTCGGCCATGACGCTGAAGGACCGTAGCGACCTCGACGCGGCGCTGGAACTGGGGGTGGACTGGATCGCACTCAGTTTCGTGCAGCGGCCCGAAGATGTGGCGGAACTGAAGAAGATCGTGCAGGGCCGCGCCGGGGTACTGGCCAAGATCGAAAAGCCCAAGGCGCTGGCTTCGCTGCATGGCATTCTGGAACTGGCCGATGCGCTGATGGTGGCGCGCGGCGATCTGGGTGTGGAAATGCCGCTGGAGCGGGTGCCCGGCTTGCAAAAACAGATCACCCGCGCCGCCCGCAAGGCCGGCAAGCCGGTGGTGGTGGCGACCCAGATGCTGGAATCCATGATCAACGCGCCCATGCCCACCCGGGCCGAAGTCTCGGACGTGGCTACGGCGGTGTTCGATGGCGCCGATGCGGTGATGCTGTCGGCGGAATCGGCGTCAGGTTCCTATCCCGTGGAAGCGGTGCAGACCATGGACCGCATCGCCTCTTCGGTGGAGGATGACGAGCTGTACCATTCCTTCATCGAGGCCCAGCGCGGCACGCCGGAAAAGACCACGCCGGACGCCATCATGGCGGCGGTGCATGAAGTGACCCAGACCATCGAGGCCCGCGCCATTGTGTGCTGGACCAAGTCAGGCATCACCGCCATGCGCGCGGCGCGCGAACGCAGCCAGGCGCCGATCATCGCCCCCACCCCCAGCCTGGAGACGGCGCGGCGCCTCACTTTGGTATGGGGCACGCACAGCGTGATCACCGAGGACATTCGCGACTTTGACGACATGGTCAAGCGCGCCAGCCAGATCGCCCGCCAGGAGGGCTTCGCGCAAGTCGGCGAGCGCATCGTCATCACCGCCGGCGTGCCCTTGGGCACCACCGGCGCCACCAACATGCTGCGGGTGGCGTTCGTGACGGATGAGGACTAGCTCGTCAGTTCGCAGCTCGGCATTTTGAAATCGTCCGCGACACGCTGCGGCGTGTAGACGAAGTTGCGGCTGATACTGAGATATTTCTGCGCCGTCGGGTTGTGCGCCAGCATCTTGTAGAGATCGGTGCGCGGCCAGAATTGGCCGTCCACCGTTTCCACCCCCAAAGTCAGGATGTCGCCCGTCAGCGACCAGCGGCCGGTCTGGATCTGGGTTTGGCGCAGCGGCTTGCCCTTGACGCAGGTGCGGTACTCGCCGCGCCAGGTGCCGTCGGCACGCATGCGGTCGATATACATGGCGGATTTGTCCTCGGGCTGGCCATGCCCGAACCAGGTGCCGACCATGTAGGAGGTTGCGGCTTGGGCCGGCGCTGCCATCAAAAAAAGGACGGCCAACAACCAGCGCATCACCCTAGATATCCCGTCCCTCGACGCTCTGGGTCAGCTCGCGCACCTTGTGGCTTGCCCCTTCCAGTTGCGGATCCAACTCCAGGGCGCGGCGGTACAGCTTCAGCGCGCCGGCCTTGTCGCCATACTCCTGCAGCATGTCGCCCAATTCGCTGAGGGCGGTGAAATGGCGCGGGTTGAGCAGCACTACGCGCTGCAGGGAAACCAAAGCGGCGGTGTCATCGCCGGCGGCCTGCTCCAGGACGGCGCGGGCATGCCATCCTTCGGCATAGTTGGGCGCGATGCTGGTCACCGCCTCCAGCAACTTCTTGGCGGTCTTGTTGTCGGCGGTGGCAAGCGCCGCGCTGGCGCGGATCATCAACAGATCAACGCTGGGGCTGCCGGAGGCGCGGAACAGGGCAGCCAGCTTCTGCTCGATGGGATGGGCATCCTCGGCGCTCTCAGCTTTCTTGAGCTGGGCGAAAAGTTGCTCCTCGCTGGTGACTTGGGACGCGGGTGCAGGGGCCGCAGCAGCGGCGCTGGACAGCAGAGCCAAAGACAGGATAATCGCCAAAAGCATAGCCGCAGCCTAATGCGGCTTTGCGGGCAATTCCAGATTGTCGGGTTTCACGCCACTTTCGGCCCAATCCAGCAGTTCCGCCAGATGCAGAATGGGCTGGAGCTTGCCCGCCCCGGCCGCCAGGTGCTGCAGGCAGCCGATATTGCCCGAAACCAGCACATCGGCCTCCGCCGCCGCAATATTGCCAAGCTTGCGGGCGCGGAGCTGATTGGAAAGCTCCGGCTGCAGGATGGAATAAGTGCCGGCCGAGCCGCAGCACAGATGGCTTTCGGCGAAAGGCGTCACAATGAAGCCAGCCGCTTCCAGCATCGCCTCGCCCGCCCCGTTCAGCTTCAGGCTGTTCTGAAGGCTGCAGGCGGGGTGATAGGCGACGCGCAAGGCCCGCGGCGGCGTGACGGTCATGGGAGTGCAAAGCTCGGCAAAATCATAGGCCGCGGCAGCGAATTTCGCGGCGCGCGGTTCCCACACCGGATCGCCGGCAAACTGGTGGGCATAATCCTTGAGCTGGGCAGAGCAGCCGGTGGCCGTGATCAGCACCCCGTCATAGCGGCCCTGTTCATAGGCGATGATCGCTTTCTTGGCCCATTCCCGGGCATCCCCTTCCCGGCCCATATGATGAGGCAGTGCGCCGCAGCAGCCGGCGCCTTCCAGCGCCACCAACTCGATGCCGCGCCGCGCCAGGACGCGGCCCACCGCGGCGTCAATCTGCGGCGCCAGCGCGCCCTGGACGCAGCCGGGCATGATGGCGATGCGCTGCTTCACCACCCCAGGCTTGGGGAATTGCGCCGGCTCGGGACCTTGCGGCCTGGCGGACAGGCCGATGCGCGCCATGGCGCCCAGCCGGCCCGGCATCAGCCTCACGATCGGCGCGCCAATCCTGGTCAGCAGCAAACCGATCCGCACCAGCGCCGGCCGGGTCATCACCTTGGCGATCATCCAGCGCAGCAACCTCTCGCCCAGCGGACGGGTATAATGTTCTTCGATATGGATCCGCGCCTGGTCCACCAGCCGCTGGTAATTGACGCTGGAAGGACAGGCCGTCTTGCAATTGAGGCAAGACAGGCAGCGGTCGATGTGACGGACCTGTTCTTCGGTCGGGGCGCCGCCCTTTTCCAGCATGTCCTTCATCAGCACGATACGGCCGCGCGGGCTGTCGCGCTCATCGCCCAGCAGCACATAGGTGGGACAGGTGGCGGTGCAGATGCCGCAATGAACGCAGCGGCGCACCGCCCCGGCGGCGGGGCCGATCTGCGGATCGGCGAGTTGCTCGGGGGTGAAGGAATATCTCATGCCAGGCGGCCAGGGTTGAACAATGACAAAGGATCAAATGCCGCTTTCACGGCGCGGCCAAGATCGGCCAGCGGCTTGAGCTGCGGCGCATAAAGACCATAGGCGGCGCGGCTTTCGGCAGAGCCGCGCAGCAGCATGGCCTGGCCTTTGGCCGAAGCGGCAATGCCGCGGATGCGCGCGGCATCGGATGGCGGCGCCGCCAGCCAGATCAAGCCGCCGGCCCAGTCGCCCAGCCAATGGCGCACATACAATTCCTTGGCGATGCGCGGGGCGTCGGATGGCGCGATCATCACCCGCCAGACATCGCCGGGAAGATCGGCGAATTGCCGGCCGCTGCCGATGGCGCCAAAGGGATCGCTGTCGATACGGCCGGCTACGCTGCCCAGCAATCCATGCAGCATGGCGAGCTTTTCTTCCAGGGGCTTGGCCGCGCCTTCCAGTTTGATCAGCGCCGCGCCCTGGCCCACATCCGGCATCATGCTGGCCGGCAGATAAGCCAGCCCCGCCGGTTCCAGCGCGCTGTGGGCGATCTTGCGCAGGGCGGCGAAACCGGTCTCCGGCGTGACATCGGACAGGCATAAAGTGGCGGTGAATTGCGGCTTGGGATAGACGCGGAAGGTCATTTCCGTCAGCACGCACAAGGTACCGTAAGCGCCGCAGACCAGCTTGGGCAGGTCAAAACCGGTGACATTCTTCACCACCTTGGCACCGCCGCGAAAATTCTCGCCCAATCCGTTCACGGCGCTGAAGGCCAGAAGCGAATCCCGCGCCCCGCCATGGCGCAAACGGCCCGAGCCGCTGGCATCGGCCGAGGCCGCGCCGCCCAGGGTGGCTACGCCATTGGAGCCGAGCAGCTGCGACCAGTCGGCGGGATCAAAGCCCAGGCGCTGGTTCTTCTCCGCCAGCACGCCAGCGATCTCGGCCAACGGCGTGGCAGGCCGGGCGGTGACGATCAATTCTTCCGGCTCATATTTGACGATACCCGACAGGCCTGAGACATCCAGCAACGGCAAATTGCCCATCGGCCTGCCGACCGCGCGGCGGGTGCCGCCGGACACGATTTCAAAGGACGATTTTGCTTGGCGCGCCGCGCGCACAAAGTCCGCCACCTGGGATTCGTTGCTCGCCTTTTCCATCAATAACGCGGCAGGTGCGGCTGCGGCAGTTGGGCGCCATGGACATGGATATGGCCCTGTTCGACACAGGCCGACAGGGTGGGAAATACCTTGCCGGGATTGAACAGGCCCTTGCTGTCAAAGGCGCATTTGACCCGGCCCTGCTGTTCCAGCTCAACCGTGGTGAACATGTCGGTCATCAGGTCGCGCTTTTCCACGCCCACGCCATGCTCGCCCGACAGCACCCCGCCGACCCGAACGCAGAGGCGCAAGATGTCGGCACCGAATTTCTCGGCCCGCTCGAACTCGCCCGGCTTCATGATGTCGAAGATGATCAGGGGATGCAGGTTGCCGTCACCGGCATGGAATACATTGCAGAAGCCCAGTTGATACTTGTCGGACAGCTTGGCCATCTCATCCAGCACATAAGGCAGGGCATGGCGCGGAATGGTGCCGTCCATGCAGATCATGTCGGGCGCCAGCTTGCCCATGGCGGCAAAGGCCGCCTTGCGGCCCGACCAGATGCGGGTGCGCTGTTTCTCGTCGGTGGCTTCCACCGTCTTGCCGCCGCATTGGGCGACGATGTCGGTGACGCGGGAGATGGCATGAGCGACATCGGCCTCCACGCCATCGGCGTCAATGATCAGGATGGCCTCGGCGCCCTTGGGATAGCCAGGCTGGTTGTAGCTTTCGATCGCTTCGGCGGCACGCCCGTCCATGAACTCCATGGCGGCCGGCACCACGCCATCGGCGATGACGGCGGCGACGCAGGCGCCCGCGGCGCTCACCGTGTCGAACGACGCCATCAGGGTGCGGGTTACCGGCGCCTTGCGCAGGATTTTTACCACCACTTCGACCACCACGCCCAAAAGGCCTTCGGAGCCGGTGACCAGGCCGAGCAGGTCAAGCCCGCCCTGGGCGCCCGACTTGCCGCCCAGGGTAACGACCTCCCCGCCCGGCAGCACGATGGTCACGCCCAAGAGATTGTTGGTGGTCAGGCCATATTTGAGGCAATGCAGTCCGCCGGAATTTTCCGCCACATTGCCGCCGATGGTACAGGCGATCTGGCTGGAGGGATCGGGCGCGTAATAAAAGCCGTTGGCTTCCACCGCCTTGGTGATGTTGAGATTGGTGACGCCCGGCTCGACCACGACGCAAGCATTCTCGTAATCGATCTCCAGGATGCGCTTCATGCGCCCCATGCCGATCAGGATGCCGTCTTCGCGCGGCAGCGCCCCACCCGACAGCGAGGTGCCGGCGCCGCGCGGCACGATGGGCACGCCCTGGCTGTGCGCAAATTTCAAGATGTCACTGACCTGTTCGCGGGTGGACGGCAGCACGCAGACCAACGGCGTCTGGTGATAGGCACTGAGCGCATCGGCGTCGAAGGTGGCCAGGCCCGATTCATCGGCCACCACGCCGTCGGGCACGATGGCGCGCAGTGCGTCGACGATCTCGGCGCGGCGGGCGACTATTTTGGAATCAGTGGGTGGAAGAAGCATGCGCCTGTCTCTTGGGGGCGCAGTATCGCTTAACCCTGGCGGGCTTTGAACCGCGGATTCTTCTTGTTGATCACGTAAACCCGGCCCTTGCGGCGGATGACGCGGCAGTCCTTGTCACGCTTCTTGAGCGACCGGAGAGAATTGCGGACCTTCATGACACTGCCTTCTAGAGCCCCCGGCCCGTGGGGCCCAAAATCGAACAAAGTGGCCAAAAAGGCCGCCGTTTGAGGCGCGGAAACTATGGAAGGGGCTCCCCCCTGTCAACCCGACAAATCGGGTAAAAAAGGGCGGTTTTCCGCCAAAAAACGCCACAAATCGGTGTAGCCTTGGGGATATGAGCCGCGCCTTTCGCCCCCTGACCGGCCTGCAGCGCCTTGCCGCCCTGT
>JAEKMB010000294.1 GCA_019508105.1 Alphaproteobacteria bacterium | reverse complement strand
GAGCGCGGCAGCGGCAACTGCTTCACGCCAGAACCCTGCAGCATGAAATAATCGCTCTCGAAGAAATTCACCGCCCGGATCACCAGCCCGGCATTACCCTGTTTGCTGTGGAAGGTGGCGGGCGCAGCCAGCACGTCATCCGCCTGGCCTTCATAAAGCAAGGTGGCCGCCGCCAGCGGCAGCCCACGCTTCCACTGCTTGACCATGCGGGCATAGCCGGACTTGGTCTCGCCGTCCTTGGCGGTGGCGAACAGGACGGTGTCGTCGTCCAGATAGCCGGCATCGATCTTGGCCTCCGGCAAGGCAAAGCCGTCATCGGCCAGCTTCCTGGCTTTCAGGTCATATTCGCGCACCACCACCGCATCGCCGCCGCCGCGCGACAGCCGCACCAGGCAGCGCACCTCGCCGGGCGAACATTCCGCGCCCTTGAACACCCAGTTTTCCTTCTGCTCCCTGGCCAGCGCGTCCACGTCCAGCAGCAATTCCCATTTGGGATCGGAGCGCTGGTAATCGGCGATGGTGGTGCGCCGCCACAGGCCCTTGGGATTGGCGGCGTCCTGCCAGAAATTATAGACAAAGCCATGGCTGAGGCCGCCCACCGGAATGCGGTCGGTGGCGTCCAGCACCTGCATCAGGGAATCGTAATTTTTCTGATAGCGCGGATCGGCTTTCAGCGGACCCAGCGCCTTGGCATTTTCCGCCTTCACCCAGGCCAGGGGCTTTTCGCCATGCACGTCTTCCAGCCAGGCATAGGGGTCGTCGGTCAAGGCAAAGGCTCCTGAGGCAAGGATGATGAGCGGAGCGATCAGGCTGATGAGGATACGCATGGCGGTTCCGCGAGATTGTCGGGCCAGCTTGGGAATTTTACGCCTTCAAGTCCATGGAAAAGCGCATCATGCCCGCTTATAAGGCCTGATGACCGCTTTCATCAAAATGCACGGCCTGGGCAATGATTTCGTGGTGTTCGATGCCCGCGACGTTGCCATCAACCTGACCGCGGCGCATGCCAAGGCCGTGGCCAACCGCCATTTCGGCGTGGGCTGCGACACGGTTGTGGTGATCCGCCCCGGCGGCGCCCAGACCGATGCCACGCTGCTATTCTACAATGCCGATGGCAGTGAATCCGAAGCCTGCTTCAATGCCACGCGCTGCGTCGCCCGCCTGCTTCTGAACGAGCGCGGGCTGGCGCGGGTCAAGCTCGCCACCAAGGGCGGCCTGCTGATCTGCAGCGACGCCGGCAAGGCTGCGGTGACGGTCGATGTCGGCGCGCCTCGGCTGGACTGGAAAGAGGTGCCGCTGGCCCAAGAGACGGACACCACCAATTTCCTGCTGGAGGTGGGCGGCTCCAGCGTGCCGGCCAGCGCCGTCTCCATGGGCAATCCGCATTGCATCCTGTTCGTGCCTGATGCGGCCGCCGCACCGGTCATCACCCTGGGGCCCCGGATCGAAACCCTGCCTTTGTTTCCGAACCGCACCAATGTCGAGTTCGCCCAGGTGCTGGACCAGGGCAAAATCCGCATGCGGGTGTGGGAGCGCGGCGTGGGCGTGACCCTGGCCTGCGGCAGCGGCGCCTGCGCCACCGCCGTGGCGGCCATCCGCCGGGGCCTTGCCGGCCGCAAGGTGGAGCTGGTGCTGGACGGTGGTTCGCTGATGATCGAATGGCGCGAGGAAGACGGCCATGTGCTGATGACCGGCCCCACCGCCACATCCTTCAGCGGCCGCCTGGATCTGGACAAGCTCACGGGCAGGCCATGACCGTCGAGGTCGTGAGTTTCGGGTGCCGCCTCAATACCTATGAAAGCGAGGCAATCCTGGACCGCGCCCGCGAGGCGCAGTTGCGGAACACGGTGGTGGTCAATACCTGCGCCGTGACGGGCGAAGCGGTGCGCCAGTCGCGCCAGGCCATCCGGCGGCTGAAGCGCGAACAACCAGAGCGCCGCATCATCGTCACCGGCTGCGGGGCGCAAGTCCAACCCCAGACCTATGCCGCCATGCCCGAAGTGGATGTCGTGCTGGGCAATGCCGAGAAATTGACGGCCGCGGCCTATACCGGCCTGGCGGGCGAGAAAATCCGTGTCACCGACATTATGGAATTGCGCCAAACCACCTCCCAGATGGTGGACCATTTTGACGGCAAGACTCGCGCCTTCCTGGCTGTGCAGAATGGCTGCGACCATCGCTGCACTTTCTGCATCATTCCTTTCGGTCGCGGACCTTCGCGCAGCGTGCCCATGGGCGTGGTGGTGGAAGAAGCCCGGCGAGTAGTGGAACAAGGCTTTGCCGAGATCGTGCTGACGGGCGTGGACCTCACCTCCTACGGCGCCGACCTGCCGGGGACGCCCGGGTTAGGAACATTGGTACGCAAGATCCTCAAATTGGTGCCGGAATTAAAGCGGCTGCGCCTGTCCTCCATCGACAGTATCGAAGCCGATGACGGCCTGATGCGCGCCATCGCCGAGGAAGAGCGGCTGATGCCGCATTTCCATCTGTCGGCCCAGTCGGGCGACGATATGATCCTCAAGCGCATGAAACGCCGCCACACCAGGACCGACACCATCGCCTTCTGCGACGCGGTGCGACGCCTGCGCCCCGATGCCGCCTTCGGCGCCGACCTGATCGCGGGCTTTCCCACCGAGAACGAGGCGATGTTCGCGGGCAGCCTGGCCTTGGTGGACGATGCCGGCCTGTCGCAGCTTCATGTCTTCGGCTTTTCACCACGAGAAGGCACGCCGGCGGCCAAGATGCCTCAGCTTCCGCGCGCGTTGGTGAAGGAACGTGCCGCCCGGCTGCGCGCCAAGGGCGAGGCGGCCCGTCATGCGCGACTGGACGGGATGAAGGGGACGCGTCACACCGTGCTGATGGAGCGCGGCGGAATAGGCCGCACGCCCTGCTTCACGCCCGTGAAGTTTGATGCGCCCCACGGCACCTTCCTGGCCTTGACCATAACGGGAACCATTACCGGACGCAGCGGCGCAATTCTGCTGGGCACGCCTTGATGAGATTTTTGCCATGAGGACATTTGGCGAAGCGCCGCCGCCCCCCACTTTCTTTGACCGTCTCAAGACCGGCCTGGCCAAGACCGGGCTGGGCGAGATCCTGACCCGGAAGAAACTAGATGCCGCCGCCGTGGCGGAGCTGGAAGAAGCCCTGATCCGCGCCGACATGGGCGCAGGCCAAGCCGCCAAGATCGCCGCGGCGGTGGCCAGGAACCGCTATGACGCAGAAATTTCCGGTGCCGAACTCAAAGCGGTGCTGGCCGGGGAAATCGCCGCCCTGCTCGCCCCCCTCCAGCAGCCCTTGCGGGTGGAAGACGGCAAGAAGCCTTTCGTGATCCTGGTGGCGGGGGTCAACGGCACCGGCAAGACCACCACTATCGGCAAATTGGCCAAGCGACTGGCCGAGGAAGGCGCCAAGGTGACCTTAGCGGCGGGCGATACCTTCCGCGCCGCCGCCATCGAGCAGTTGCGGGTTTGGGCCGAGAGGGCCCGCGCCGAATTTGTCGCCACCAGGGCCGGCGGCGACGCCGCGGGGCTGGCCTTCGAGGCGCTGGAAAAGGCGCGCGCCAATGGCAGCGACGTCCTGCTGATCGATACGGCGGGACGGCTGCAGAACAAGACCGGCCTGATGGCCGAACTGGAGAAGATCGCCCGGGTCATCAAGAAGCTGGACGCGACCGCCCCCCATGCCGTGCTCCTGGTGCTGGACGCCACCACCGGCCAGAACGCGCTTCGTCAGGTGGAGGCCTTTTCGGCCTCGGTTCCGGTGACCGGCCTGATCATGACCAAGCTCGACGGCACCGCCAAGGGCGGCATCCTGGTGGCGCTGGCGGGGCGTTTCGGCCTGCCGGTGCATTATATCGGGGTGGGCGAAGGCGAGGACGATTTGCAGCCTTTCCAGGCCGATGATTTTGCCCGGGCATTGGTGGGCGCGGACCGCAATAGTAAGGCAGTGGCATGAATCCGCAGATACGCCGGCTGGCCCTCGACCTGGGGCCTCTTCTGATCTTCTTTGCGGCCTTTAAATGGGGCGGCTTTTTCGTCGCCACCGGCGCCTTCATGGCGGCGATCTGCGTCTCGTTGGCGCTGGGCTACACCATCGAGAAAAAAATCTCGCCCATGCCGCTTTTCACCGCGGTGATGGTGCTGATCTTCGGCGGCCTCACGCTCTATCTGGAGAACAAGACTTTCCTCAAGGTGAAGGTCACCATCATCTATTCTTTTTTCGGCGCGATCCTGCTGGGTGGTCTGATCTTCAATCGTCTTTTCATCAAATATGTTTTCGCCCAGGCCTTCGATCTCACCGAGAGCGGCTGGCGCCAATTGACCTGGCGTTGGGGCGGCTTCTTCCTGGCTCTGGCCGCCGTCAATGAAGCGGTATGGCGCAACACCTCGGATGATGTCTGGGTGTCTTTCAAGGTCTGGGGCATCATCCCCCTGATCTTCCTGTTCGCGCTCGCACAGACCCGGCTTGTGATAAAACATCAGGCACCCGATGCCGGCGGCGGCAAAAACGCGCAACAATGATGCGCCCCGCGGAGGAACGCGGGGACTATCTTCTTAGAAACATTGGCAGATGATGTATGGCCCGGCTGCTGCGCGGCATACCAAGCATTGTGCCCCGCGCGACAAACCACATGGGAATGAACCGTCCAATACGTACAGGGCTGAGGGCGGATCACATCGCGTGCGATTTGCAAAGACAAGAAATCGAAAATTTGCGCATGGACATCGGCGCGCAAAACCGTTTTAACTCGCCTTCCGGACCGCAGCGCCTTTCGATGTAACCCGAAGACGGGACCCGATTGATGGCAGCGCACCGGTGGAGCAAGAGCAGGGGTCGTGGATGATGAAGGGGCAGCGCAGACCGGGAAATGGTTTTGACCTTTCCGAAGCGCCCTCTCACCTGATCCGCCGCTGCCAGCAATTCTATGGCGACCTCTATGCGCGCGAAGCCGGGGCCAAGGAGCTGACCAAGCAGCAGTTCACCTTGCTGTGCGCGCTGGAACAGAATGACGGCGTCAGCCAGACCGCGTTGGTGGAGATCACCGGCATTGATCGTTCCACTCTGGCGGAGATGGTGCGGCGGATGCTGGAAAAAGGTCTGTTATCGCGCGAGCGTACCGAGGAAGACCAGCGCGCCAACGCCGTGGCCATCAGCCCGTCCGGCCGCAAGGCCTTGCGGGGTGCGCGCAATGCCGCCGACCGGGCCGAACGGGCCCTTTTGGAGGCCCTGCCCCAGCCGGAACGCCAGAAATTCGTCAAAGCCCTGTCCCAGATCGCCCAGGCCGCCGAACAGCTTAACGGCGACGGCACCAGGCCCGCCCGCCGCAATGTCCGGCGCAGGAAGATCGGCGGGTAGTTCCCTGCTTGTCATGGCCCGCCGGAGTGCGGGCCACCCAGTTGGGATAAGCTGAACCATCGACAATCGAAATATCGACGCGAACCATCAGGTATCCGGGAGGTGTCACCTGGGTGGCCCGCATTTGCGGGCCATGACACCGAGTTAAACCGTAATATCGATGTGCTGACCCAACCGGCCGGACGGCTGCGCCGATGCAGGTTGCTGGACCGCCTGGGGCGCGACGGTCTGCTTCAGCGGCAGGGCCGCAAAAGTCGATGCGACCCCGCTGGTCTTTTCCAGCGCGGCGGCGAAGCCCGTCTGCTGAGGCGCTTGCGGCACCTGCAACCGGGCGCGCGCCTCACGGGCGGCCTGCTGGGCGGCGATCAACGTGGCGCTGACTTGCATCCCGCCACCCTGCCAAAACAGGGTTAGCAAAAGGTTACGGTCCGGCTTCTACGGATTGGCCTGGGCAGCCTTGATGGCGGGGATCAGTTCACGCGCCAGGGCGGCATCGCTGAGCGGCCCGACATATTTCAGGCGGATGATGCCGCGCCCATCCACCACATAGGTCTCCGGCACGCCATAGACGCCCCATTCGATGGAGGCGCGGCCGTCATCATCGCGGGCGATGCGGGCGAAGGGATTGCCCACCTCATCGAGAAAGGCGCGGGTGGCCTCGGGCTTGTCTTTTTGCGTCAGCCCGTACAGGGCCACCCCCGGCATGCGGCTCAAGCGGGCGAGCTGGCCGGTCTCGGTGCGGCAGGGGGCGCACCAGGAGGCAAAGACATTGATCACACTGACATGGCCGCCGGCGAGGTCCGCAGGGGTGAAGGCGGCGCTCTGGGCATCCAGTCCCGGCAGGACCAGGCGTGGCGCCGGCTTGTTCAAAAGCGCCGAAGGCACCAGGTCCGGCGCCGGCGACCACAGGCTGCGGAACAGGAAGAAAGCCAGCACCGCGAAAGCGGCGACGGGGGCAATGAACACCCAGCGCTTCATTTCTGTTCCAGCTTGGCCAGGGCGGCCTTGGCCTTGTACCAGCCGATCACGCTCCACAGGGTGATACCGATCAGCGCCAGCGCGGAAATCCCGTAAGCGGGCCAGATATAGACACCGTAAGGGCCCAGATCGAAATTCATGCCGCGCCTCCCTGCATCAGGGTACGGGCGCGGCGCTCCAGTATCACGGTGCGGATGCGCAGCATCCAGAGCGAAACGAACAGCAGCATATAGCCCAGCATCATGATCAGCAGCGGCCACAGATAGACCGGCGCAATCTTGCCCGAGACGATGCTTTCGCCCTGATGCAAGGTGCTCCACCATTCCACCGAGAATTTGATGATGGGAATATTGACCAGCCCCACCAGCGCCAGGATGGCGGCGGCGCGGGCGGCGCGGGTTTCATCCTCGATGGCGTTCCACAGCGCCATATAGCCGAAATAGAGAAACAGCAGCAGCAGGAAGCTGGTGAGCCGCGCATCCCACACCCAATAAGTGCCCCACATCGGCTTGCCCCATAGCGCGCCGGTGATCAGCCCCAACGCTGTGAACACCGCGCCAAACGGCGCCGCGGCGCGGGCCGCGATGTCGGACAAGGGATGGCGCCAGACCAGCGACAGAAGCGAGCAGAGCGCGATGGCGCCATAGGCGGCCTCCGCCGCCACATCGGCGGGGACATGGATGAAGAGCAGCAGGACAGTCGAGCCCTGCTGGTAATCGGGCGGCACGGTGAAGCCAAGATAGAGGCCAACGCCCAGGCAAAGCGCCGTGGCCACAGCCGTGATGGGCAGCACCAGGTTCGACAGGCGCATGGAAGCCGCCGCCGCAAAGGGACTTAGCAGCACCGCGCCCGCGGAAAAAGCCGCCAGCAGACTTAAGGCGCCGTCCGCTGCCAGCCGGTCCAGGGTCAGGGATACCGCGCCCGCCCCGAAAATCACGGCGGGCGACAAGAGCGGCAGGATGATCAGGGGCAGGATCAGGCCGCCGCGCTTCAAGGAGAGCGTCAGGCTGGCACCAATGGCGCCGATGGCGCTGACCGCCGGGGTGCCCAGGAGCAGCGACAGGAACAGGGTCAGGATGGCCGCAGGTGGCAGGTTGAACAGCAGCGCCAGCAGCGGCGACAACAAGGTGAGGGCCGCGCCGGTGGACAGCCAGTGCGCCAGCATCTTGGCCAGGGCGGTCAACTCCAGCGGCAGCGGCGACAGGGCAATCAGGTCCAAACTGCCATCCTCGAAATCGCCCTGGAACAGCCGGTCCAGCGACAGCAGCGCCGCCAGCACGGCGCCCACCCACAAGACGCCGCCGCCCACTCGCGCCAGCAGGCGCAGGTCTGCACCCACCCCCAGCGGCACCAGGGTGGCGACCAGGGCGAAGAAGGACAGAGCAAGAAAGGCGCTGCCGCCGCTGCGGGCGGCCAGCCGGACATCGCGTGCGAGCAAGGTGAAGAAGGGGCTCACAGCTTCAGGCTTTCATTGGCGAGCCCCAAAGGCTCATGGGTGGCGGCGATGATGATGCCGCCCTGGCCGCAATGGCGGGCCATCACCTGGGCAACCAGCGCCTGTCCCGAACTGTCCAGGGCGGCGAAGGGCTCATCCAGCAGCCAGAGGGGCCGCTGCGACACCAAGAGCCGCGCCAGCGCCAGCCGGCGCTTCTGGCCGGCGCTGAGATAGCGGCAGGGCAATTCCGCCTGGCGCGCCAGCCCGACCTCGGCCAGCACGCCCGGGTCCGCGGTGCCGCGATAGAGCGCCGCCCAGAAAGCCAGTTGCTCGGCCACCGTCAGTTGCGGCTTGAGGCCGTCCTGGTGGCCCAGCCAGCCGATCTTCTTGCCGCGCGCCTCGGCATCGTCGCTTTCACCACCGGCGTCCTGTACCACCAGGCGGCCGGCCGTGGGGATGAGAAAGCCCGCGATCAGGCGCAGCAGCGACGTCTTGCCGACGCCGTTGGCACCCTCCACCGCCAGCGCCTGTCCGGCATGCACGCGAAAGGACAGATCTTCGAACAGCACCCTGTCGCCGCGCGCGCAGGCAAGGTTCTCGGCGGTAAGAGACGAAATCATGGGGATTTATTACAGGCTTGAGGCTCGGTTGTCGAAGATTTGA